>CAYTSZ010000130.1:0-6372 GCA_964440635.1 uncultured bacterium | reverse complement strand
CCTTTCACTCATTTGGTGTTAACTTCCTGCGCAAAGAGATTGTTAACCTCGATCGGAAACGTAATTTTACTATTTATGACGATATCGATCAGCGTAATGTAATCAAAAGCTGCCTGGAAGAACTGAGAATTAATAAAGATCAGGTGAAACCCCGCAGTATAGCCGGGAAGATAAGCCGGTTCAAAGATCGTCTCTGGACACCGGATGATTATGAGCAGCAGGCAAGCAAAGTAAATAAAGAATTACTGTCCAT
Organism: uncultured bacterium; assembly: GCA_964440635.1. Taxonomy (GTDB): domain Bacteria; phylum T1Sed10-126; class T1Sed10-126; order T1Sed10-126; family T1Sed10-126; genus CAYTSZ01. The sequence continues at coordinate 6,119 of CAYTSZ010000130.1, read as the reverse complement.
TTACCGTTTATACCAGGAAAAACTGCGGAATAATAACGCCTATGATTTTGGCGATTTGATTGCCGAACCGGTTTATCTGCTGAAAAGAAATCCTGATTTACGTGAGAGATGGCAGAACCGCTATGATTATCTTCTGGTGGATGAGTTTCAGGATACTAACCCGGCTCAATATACTCTGGCCGAGCTCCTCTCCGAAGGTCATCGGAATATTGCCGTTGTCGGTGATGATGACCAGAGTATATATTCCTGGCGTGGTGCGGATATCAGCAACATTCTTGATTTTGAAACTGACTTTCCCGAAACAAAAACTATCCGACTGGAAAGAAATTATCGTTCCACAAGTCCTATTCTGGATACTGCGTATCAGGTAATAAAAAACAACACAGAACGCAAAGCCAAAAAGCTCTGGACGGACAGGGAAGAGGGACATAAACCGGTTGTCTTTGAGGCAAAAAGTGATTATGACGAAGCGCAATACGTGGTGGAAACAATCCAGCTTCTGGAAAAAATGCAGGGTATCGCGCCGGGAGATTGCGCGGTCTTTTTTCGGACCAATGCGCAGACCAGAGTTTTTGAAGAAATATTTATGCGCGAAAAAATGCCCTACGTGATAGTTAGTGGGGTTGGTTTTTATGAACGCAAGGAGATAAAGGATCTGATGGCTTATCTGACGATGATCGTTAATCCGGCAGACGATCAGGCCATACAGCGGATAATAAATCGGCCCACCCGCGGAATCGGTAAAAAAACCATGCAGACCCTTTTTGAATATGCCAGCTCGCGGGAGGAAAGTGCACTTGTTGCGCTACCCCATCTGCTGGACGAGGATAACATTTCTGGCCGTGCGTCTGGAGCACTGGGCAGGTTTTATAACCTTTACCGCCGGCTGAGTGAGCTTCGGGAAGAAACTCCCATAAAAGCGCTGGAAAAAGTGCTTGAAGTTACCGCTTACATCGAAGAGGAAGTTAACAAAGAGGATGATGCCACCGCTGAAAGCCGTCGGGAAAATATTGATGAGCTGCGTCGGGTTGCGGACAATTTTAGCAAAGAACGTGCCGAGCCAACACTGTCTCTGTTTGTTGAGGAGATAACTTTGCTCAGTGATGTGGATACTTTTGACCAGCAGGACTCCCGGGTCAATCTTATGACTTTGCATGCGGCAAAAGGACTTGAATTTCCAATTGTTTTCATGGCCGGGATGGAGGAAGGATTATTACCCCATGGTGATTCCGATCACGATTCGGAACGTCTGGAAGAGGAACGGCGGCTTTGTTATGTTGGTTTCACCCGCGCCCAGGATCGTCTTTATTGTACCTGGAGCCGCCGGCGCTGGATGTACGGTAGTGAGCGTGTGAATCGCCCCTCACAGTTTCTTAAGGAAGCTGGTTTGATAGAACAAAAGGAAAAGAAAAAGAAGAAACATCCTTTTCTGGAGCGTCAAAAAAAGAAAACTACATCTCGCCGCAGCCGGAGCAGAGTTTCCTCCGGGGGGCGAAAGCGGGGTAAAAAATCAGCGCCTGATATAAGCCAGGGGGATGAGGTCAAACATGAAAAATTTGGACGAGGAGTGGTCGTAAGTATCTCCGGTGATTCTTCTCCTGTTGCCGAGATTCGTTTTCAGTCCGTGGGTAAAAAAAGACTGGCCCTTGCTTTTGCCCGTCTGGAAAAAATATAGCGCAGGTTATCTTTTCGGGGATTATTTTGTAGTCTATCTATGATTATTCCTGTCGTTTTTGCTATTGCCGGATGTTTTTTGGCCATCTGGTGGAATAACACTTGTAAGTTCTTTTTCTACCGTTTAAAATTAATATAAATTAATTAAAAATACAATTTTTTGTGAGTTGAATTACAAGATTATAAAAGAAAGTAGGGTTTGCGGACATGGCTAAGCTGGCCCTGGAGTTACATAAAAAGTTTGTAGTCGAACGTTCCGATATTCAAAAACTGCTGGACAATCTCAGTGGAGAGGAATACAGGATTGTCGGGCCCACGATTGATGACGAAGTGTTGAAATATGATGAGATTTCCTCCGTCGAGGATCTGCCGGTTGGCTGGCGTGATGAACAGGAAGGGGGAGAATATAGACTCCACAATCGTGAAGATGGCGCTTTATTTGGTTGTTTGCATTCTCAGGATTCCTGGAAGAAATATCTTTACCCTTCCGAACTGTGTTTGTTTTCGGCCGAAAAGGAGGACGGCAATTTCGAAATTGAATCTTCTGAGCTGGAAGCTCGGCCTTATGCTTTCGTGGGGGTTCGCTCCTGTGATCTTCACGCTATAACTGTTCATGATCGTGTCTTTACCACCCCGCCGCACACTGATCCTCATTATCAGATAAGAAGACAGAATATGTTTGTTGTTTCAGTTGACTGCACAGAACCCGGAAATACCTGTTTCTGTCATTCGACGGAGACTGGTCCGCAGGTGAGGGCCGGGTTTGATATTAATCTGACCGAGGTAATTGAGGATGGCCGGCATTATTTTCTTGCGGAAGCGGGCACAGGTGAGGGTGCAACTATACTTTCCTCGGTACCCCATCGTGAAGCAAGCAGGGTTGAGATAGATCGTGCCCAGAAAAAAATAGAGGAAGCCAAGGATCAGATGGGCCGTAAAATGAAAACAGACGGACTTAAAGAACTTCTTTACGACCACATTGATCATCCCCGCTGGGACGATGTAGCCGAGCGTTGTTTGAGCTGTGGGAATTGTACAAACGTATGTCCTACCTGTTTTTGCGCTACGATTGAAGATCGGACAAATATTGATGGTTCCAGAGCGGAACGCTGGCGCCTGCGTGACTGGTGTTACAGTAAAGACTTTACTTACATCCATGGTGGCGGTTCAGTCAGAACCACTCCAAAGGCTCGCTACAGACAGTGGATGACCCATAAACTTGCTTACTGGCAGGATCAGTTTGATCTAATAGGTTGTATAGGATGTGGGCGTTGTATAACCTGGTGTCCGGTAGGTATTGATATTACCGAAGAAGTAGCCGCCCACTGGTCTCAGTAAAAAATCGAAAAGTCTTAGAAGGAGGACGAGCGGTTTGGAGAACACAAAACCAGTAGAAATAAAGGATCGTTTTTCCAGTCCATGCGTTCCGGAAAAGGCGGTTGTTAAATACATTCGCCAGGATACCGAGGATACTTTTACATTATATATAGAACCGGAAAATACTCCGTTTTATTTTAAACCGGGGCAGTTTAATATGCTTTACGTCTATGGGGTGGGGGAAGTCCCTATCTCTATCTGTGGAGATCCGGCCCGCACCGATACAATAGCCCATACGGTGAAAAATGTAGGGCGAACAACTGCTGCCCTCTGTAATTTAAAACCGGGCGACGAACTTGGCTTCAGGGGACCGTATGGTACCTACTGGCCGGCAAGTGAGATTCCCGGAACAGATATATTGTTTGTGGCCGGGGGAATTGGACTGCCACCGCTCAGGCCGGCTATTTATCAGGTTATGGCCGAGAGGAAAAAATTTGGTAAAGTTTCTCTTCTTTACGGTGCCAGGAATCCGAAGGAACTTCTTTACACGGATGAACTTGAGGAATGGCGCGAATTGATGGATTTTGAATCGGAAGTGACAGTTGATGAAGCACATGACGGCTGGCCCGGTCACGTTGGAGTTGTGACCGAGCTTATTTCAGAAATAGGGTTTCGTTCCCGTCAGCCTGCGGCCATGATCTGTGGGCCGAAAATTATGATTAAGTTTACAGTGCAGGAACTTTTAAGTCGTAATGTTCCTGCCTCAAGTATTTTTGTTTCACTTGAAAGAAATATGAAATGTGGTGTTGGATTGTGCGGCCGCTGCCAGATGGGGCCGATATTTATCTGCAAAGATGGGCCTGTTTTCCGCTACGACCGTATCCGAAAATGGTTTGAATTGGAGGAAGCTTAATATGTCAGAAGATAAGCCTAAAATAGCAGTACAGAAATTTGCTTCCTGTGACGGATGTCAGCTCAGTCTGCTGGACTGTGAGGATGAGCTGCTTGATGTCGTCGGTGAGATTGAGATAGCTTATTTCCCGGAGGCTTCCCGTGATATGTACCCCGGGCCCTATGATATCACTTTCATTGAGGGTTCCATTACTACTCCCCATGACGCCGCCCGAATTAAGGATATCCGAGAAGAATCCGATTTAGTAGTCACTATTGGTGCCTGTGCAACTGCCGGGGGGATTCAGGCTTTACGTAATTTTACTGAGGTGGAAGAATATTCTCAGTATGTCTATCCCAAACCCGAATATATCGATACATTGCAAAAATCAACAGCGATCAAAGAACATATTGATGTTGATTTTGAACTGCAGGGCTGTCCGATAAACAAATACCAGTTTGTGGAGGTCATTAATGCTCTTCTCAACGGACGAGATCCGAATATATCCGAATACAGCGTCTGTTTTGAATGCAAAAGAAAAGGGACGGTCTGTATAATGGTTGCCAAAGGGATTCCCTGCATGGGACCGGTTACTCACTCCGGTTGCGGAGCAATATGCCCTTCCTATGATAGGGGTTGCTACGGCTGTTTCGGACCAATGGAAAGTCCTAACCCTGACCAACTGAGTGAACGATTTAAAGAAATGGGTGTGAATGACCGTGATATTTATCGCGTTTTTCACACTTTTAATGCCAATTCTGAAGGATTTAAAGAAGCGGGTGGAAAAAATGAGCAGTAGAAAATTAGAAGTTGATTATCTTGCTCGCGTTGAAGGCGAGGGCAAGATGTATGTTGATATTGAGGATGATGTGGTGAAAGAAGCAAGGCTTGAGATATTTGAACCTCCCAGGTTTTATGAGGGATTTCTGCGCGGGCGCAAATACACCGAAGCCCCCGACATCACTTCCCGTATATGTGGTATATGTCCGATAGCCTATATAACCAGTTCCAGTCAGGCTATGGAACAAATACTTGATATTGAAGTTACCGGCCAGCTCAGAGAACTGCGCCGTTTGATTTACTGCGGTGAGTGGATTGAAAGTCACGGTCTGCATGCTTTTATGCTTCATGCTCCTGATTTTCTCGGTTACCAGGATTCCATTCAGATGGCCGCCGATCACCCGGAGATAGTCAAAAAAGCCCTTAAAGTTAAGAAAATAGGTAATGATATAGTTACGGTTATGGCCGGGCGTGAAATCCATCCGATTAATACCAAAGTGGGTGGATTTTACCGCGCTCCCAAGAAAAAAGAATTAGAAACTCTTGTTGAGGATTTGAAATGGGGGCTGGATGCCTGCCAGGAGATGCTTGAGTGGGGAGCCACGCTCGACTATCCGGATCTTGAGCGTGATTATGAATTTGTTGCCCTGCGCCACCCGGATGAATATGCAATTGACCGCGGCCGCATAGTTTCCAACAAAGGTATCGATATCGAAGCGGAAGAATTTGATGATTATTTCGAAGAGATTCAGATGCCCCATTCTACTTCCTTTTATGCCCAGGTGAAAGAACGGGGTTATTATCTTACCGGTCCTCTGGCCCGTTATACTCTGAATTTCGAACAGCTTTCGGACACCGCTAAAGAGGCCGCTATTAATGCCGGACTTGGAGAGGAATGCTACAATCCTTTCAAAAGCCTGCCGGTACGTCTGGTTGAGATGATCTATGTTTACGAGGAAGCGCTGCGAATCATTGAAAATTATGAGCGTCCAGAAAAATCTACCCTCGAGCTTAATCCCAAAGCTGGAGTTGGTCACGGAATAAGCGAAGCGCCCCGTGGTATCCTTTATCATACCTATAAGATTGATGACGAGGGAACTATTGAGGATGCAACTATTGTCCCTCCAACCGCTCAAAACCAGGGAGCAATTGAGGAAGATTTGAAGGATTTTGTATCTGCCCGTCTTGATATGGAAGACGACAAACTGCAGTGGCAGTGTGAACAGGCAATTCGTAACTACGACCCCTGTATTTCCTGTTCTTGTCATTTCTTAAACTTGACTGTCAACCGCGATTAGAGGGGTTATGTCATGAGCGCGGGGGAGAGCGCAAAAACTCTTTTTATAGGAGTTGGAAATCCCCACGCCGGCGACGATAAGGCCGGCCGGCTGGTTGCTGATTTGCTTTTGCGGGAAAACCTTTCCTTTGTTGATGTGAAACAGTGTCTGGGTGATGC
>CAYTSZ010000129.1:0-6386 GCA_964440635.1 uncultured bacterium | reverse complement strand
TACAGACCTCGCAGTGGCCTGGATGGCCACGAGAATGAGTCAGAGAGATAGGGTGCCTCCGACCAAGAATCGCTCAATTTAAGTGTCAGTATATTTATATTCTTATAACATTACCGGCTGTCCGGAGAAGCTCGACTATATCGTCCATTCCACCGATTTCACCGACGGCAACCTGGTCGCGCACGCCGAAATAATCAAGACAGCTCCCGCAAATAATAATTTTCAAACCCAGTTTTTCCACTAATTTAAGTCCTTCGACAACCCCGGAATCCTCAAGCGTTAATTTCACACCGTCCGTGTAAAAACAGAGGGCTTCATTACTCAAATCTCTTTTTTCCAGGGTATGAATGAATTTATCAAACATTTCCAGACCAAATTCTTTATCCTGTATGGCCACTTCCCCGAGTCCTTCACCACAAACCAACCAGCAATTTTCTATTTCAGACATTAGACTCACTCCTTTGATTACAGTTCATATATCGGATAATTTCAAAATTATTTTGCCATATATCCCTCGTGACAAGTATACACAAAAAACATTCTGGAATCGAGTTTTTCTCCCCCGCGTTCCTATTGCAAAATTAAAATTAGAAATTTCGGCAGTAAAACTTTTAAAACCAGTTTCCTTCTTGACTCTTTTTATCCTGATATCTACAGCGGTTTACAGGCCGCGGTTAAGAAAGTTAAGATGATAATTGAAGCTAAAAAATTATTTAACGGAGTGGTCAAAATGGTGAACGGAAGCGTGGTTTTCGACGATCGCAAAGAAGCGGGACGTAAACTGGCAGAAAAGATGAAAGATCTGAAGGATACCGCTGAAGATATAGTAATTATCGGACTGCCCCGCGGGGGCGTGCCAGTTGCTGCGGAGATTGCTCGAGAACTCGGGGCCCCGCTGGATGTGATTGTACTGAAAAAACTGGGTGCTCCAGGCAGGCCCGAACTGGCCGTGGGAGCACTTTCCGAATCCGGGGATATGCATCTGAACCAGGATGTCATAAAAAACTACGGAGTGAAAGATGACTACCTGGAAAAAATAAAACAAAAAAAGATGGAGGAAATAGAGGAACAGGCCAGCCTGTACAGAGAGGCCTGCAACAGAATTCCCCTAAAAGGAAAATCGATCATACTCGTAGACGACGGAATTGCCACCGGCGCAACAATGAAATCTGCCATAGCCAGTATAAAAAATGAAGACCCCGCTCAATTGATAGTGGCCGTTCCGGTCGCCCCCAAAGACACCCTGGATAAAATAGAAGAAAAGTCCGAGCGGGTGGTATGCCTGCACCCTGAAAGTGGGTTCTTCGGCGGAGTAGGCGCCTACTACCGTGATTTTTCCCAGACCCCGACAGAAAAAGTGGCAAAATTACTTAGAAATCAGTAACTGCAACAATTCAAAACCTGTTTCCCCACTGAGAAAAAACGGACAATGGGAAGGGGAAACAGGGGGAGAAGAAAAAACAGCAGCAACATCAAAACAATTTTACCACAGAGGTCACAGAGGGACACAGAGGAAATCAAAAACAGAGGATAAGGGTAACTGAGTAAAGAGGTGTCGAAGGGAGTTCAAAGGCTGAGTCGTGATTAAGTGATTAGGTGATTGCGTAATTGGGTAAAACCGTGAGGCAAATCCAATAACTGGAGTGCTGTACGGCAATGGCGCACTTTGATTGTCATTCCGGCCTCCGAGCCGGAATCCATTGGGGTTGAATTGAGGTTTTGATTTTAATGATGAACTACGAACTAGTTTCTACGGTTTCAGGACAAAATTAAACACTGCCACCTGGCGGACTATTGCTGAACCGGGGGTATAACGCCAGCGGCTCATTACATTCAGCACCTCACCGTCCAACTCACGGTGGCCGGAACTTTGCAAAATTGACATTTCTTCCAGATAACCCTCCCGATTTATCCAGTATTCAACCACTATTCTTACTTCCTCACCCCTCTCCTCCAGCCAGTCTGGCATTTCGGGGTAAGGACGATTCACAGGTTCTCTTAGCAACGAACGCGGCTGAAGATATGTTTCGCTCCGGGCTTCTTGTTGATCTATAACCACTGAAGTAAAATCAGGAACTTCATCAAAATTAACATCGGCTTCGGTATCTTCTTGCTGCCGGGAAAGTAATTGTTTTTCTATATTAAATTCTTCCAGCAAACGATGCGGTGCGGTATCAGTTTCACGGGAGGTTTTCTTTTTTCCTGCGCTGTATTTCTGTATATTAAACGGCAGTCCACGCACCGAAGAACTTTTACTCCGGTCATTTTTACTTATTTTTTGGGAACCCCGGACCATCAAACCGTCTCTTCTTAAAAAATCTGCTCGGGGCTTGACGGCTTCGTTTTCTTTATCTTCTGTCCCTGGTTCCCCACTTTCTTTTTCTGGTTCCGGGAGTTTTTCCGGCAAAGGTTCTTCTGTTATTTTTTCTTCGGGTGAAAAATTTTCCGGTTCACTTTCTTCTTCCGCCATTTCATCTTCTACAATATCCTCCGATTTTTCAGAAACCTCCTCTTTACCCTCCGACTCGGGTTCCTCAATAACCGGGCGGGCAGCCGGTATGTTCTGATAAGCGAGCCTGATCTCCGTTTCCTGACCGGAATCGACATCCGGTTCAAAAGCTACCGGGCCGGGCAACAGCCAGATCAACAGCAAATGAACAAGAAAACTGATCAACAGTGGAATTTTTAACCTGTCCATATACTCCATCGAAAAACTCCTGTTAAAACTTTGCTATGAATAAATAACTCACTGCTGATCAAGAGGCAGGGTGGAAATATTCACCGATTCAATCCCGGCGTTTCTTACCTGGTCAAGCACGGTTACAATTACCCCGTGGGGCACAGAACGGTCCGCCCGTAAAATCACCGGCTGTGGATCGGAAGCTATAGTTGTAAAAAGCTGCTCGAGCTGGACTTCATCCTGATTTAAATAAATCTGCCGTTTTTTGGTCATTGTAATCACCCAGCGCTCGGGTTCTACCTCCTGTTCGGCACCGCCCCGGGGGAGTTCAACGGTCAGACCGGGCTGCATGGTAAATGTAGTGGAGACCGCAAAAAAGATCAGCAGTAAAAAAACAATATCTATCATCGGAGCCAGTGTAATTCCCAGCCCGTCAGAATCTTCCTGCTTGCGCTCGAAAATTGGTTTCTTAAACATCGGATTCGTTCTCCTTAATAGCGGTAAAAATCCGGCGGGCTCCAACTTCAAGTTCATGCAGAATCTTATCCACCCGGCGACTCAAAACATGGTAGAAAAACAAAGCGGTTATTCCCACTATCAAACCGGCGGCCGTGGTTACCAGCGCCTGGGAGATACCCCCGGCCAGAAGTTCAGGTTTGCCCGCACCGGCCTCCGAAATTACAGAAAAAATACGGATCATCCCGGCGACGGTTCCCAGCAGTCCAAGCAAAGGCGAAACTCTGGCTATGAAATCAAGGGCTGGCAAAAACTGACGCAACTGAGCAGTCACCACTATCCCAAAATCCTCTACTTCACTGCTTACATTATCAATATTTCGCGGCTGGACTCCGACCACCAGATCCATAAGTTCCGGCAGTAATCCATCGAATTCATCGGATTTTTCGGCAACTTCCTCCCAATTCCCTTTGTGCAGAGGTTCCTCCAGTTCCTGCCAGAATTCGTGAACTGGAGTCCACTGTTTCCAGAGGTAAACAAATCTCTCCAGAGAAAATCCCAGCGCAAGTACGGAACAAACTGCCAGAGGCAACATAAACCATCCACCCTGGTAAATTAATTCAATCATCCTTAACTCTCCTCCTGTTTTTTAAAAATAATTTTTTTATTGCCTATTTAAGCAAAACCCGGAAGGGCGTGATGTGGCGGCGGACTTATCGGTGAAATTCAAGGCACAACACTCGTTTTACAATGCCAGAGCTCCCACGACTATCACACCAACAATAGCTATTATTATATTCCTTGTGCTATTATTTTTTTCGTCTTTCCCTTCTACTTTCAAACGCAACCCCCGATGGGGGCTTTCAACAATCGAAGAATCAGATGATACCTTAAATGTCTCGCGCTTGAGGTTTATACTCGCCGGTTTTTCTTTCGCCACCACGGGTTTTTCCAGTAAAACGGGAGCTGATTCTTCCGGTGCCTCTTTTTTCTCGGGGTTTTCGTATTCAAAACTTCCTCGGGCCGGGCTCAAATCTCGCCCTTCAATCACTATTTCCACACTACCCAAAGACTGCACCGGTCTGAAAAAAACCAATAATAAAAAAACGGCGGTTATAGAAATAATTATTTTTTTCATGAGTTTTCCTCCAGCCAGCGTTTTGCTTTTTTGCGAACAATTGATGGATTTTCAGGTCCGGTGATTTTTTCATATATACTTCTCGCCCGCGTTAAAAGACCGTTAGCAGCATAAATACGGGCCATCCCCAGGCGAGCCCAGGGCACCTGATCATTGCCCTCAAAAAGAAGCAATACCTTATGGTATTCAATCGTCGCCTGGTCGTGTTCTCCCTGTTTATAGTAATAATCGGCCAGCAATCTTTGATAGCGAGGACCATAAGAAGACTGTTCTTCTATCGCCCTATCAAGCTGCTCATTAATCCTGGCCACATAATCATCACCCACATCTCCCTGCAATTCCAGAAGCAGACTGAAATAAAGACCCGGATCGGTTTGGTGATCGATTCCAGGTGTTTTTTTTATTATCTCTTCCAGCACCGCCCAGGCCTTAAGTTCCTCCAGCCGGAACGCTGTCTGTTCAAAACTCGCTGCAGGATAAGTCACTAATTTATTACTGAAAAACTCAAGATACTCAATTTTTCCGCTTTTTTTAGAAAAGCGAAAACCCAGCCGGGCGACCGGCTGGCTCAACCGATCTATGTTTTCCCAGTTTTCCTGCAAAACACGGGCGGCGCCAGTATAATTTTCCAGTTCCCTGACCATCTGCTCAAATAAAGTTAATCCCGCTTTTATCAGAGTGGTATCTGCATCGGTATCCACTGTTTCAAAAAACTGCTGCAGTGATTCAAATCCTTTCTCACATTCATCCTTCCTGCAGTAAATATCCGCTTTTCGATAAAAAACATAGGGGCTGGCTGCCGCTTCTTCATAATAACCAAGTGCGGGGCGCCACTGCTTGCGCTCATAATAATAATCCGCAAGCAACTCAGCCGAATAAGCCACCGCTTTCTGGTTAAGACGGTAATACATTTTTTGAGCTTGATCTATTTTCCCCAGTTCCAGCAGAGCCCGCATAATTTTTTTCTGGCCGGATGCGTTTTCATAATAATTGTTCGCATACTGCAAAAATTTCTCATAATCAGCAGCAGACCAGTAGACCGCGGGGGCAATTTTATAGAAAAGATCTTTTCGGTCATCACCCGAATATTTTTCTATATAATTTTCTAACTCTTTAACAGCCTGTTTTATCTTTTCATCCCGACGTAAAAGTTCAATCTGAAAAAGTTGTTTAACCGGACCTGCCGGCATCTCTTTTAAAAGCTCGCGTACTTTTTTCAGCCGGTCGATATTAAAACCTATTTCCACAGCAGACTCCCGGGCCGGCCCAAACCACGGTTCTGTTTCCGAACCGTTTTCCAGGGCAGAAAGATAGTTTTTAAAGGCTTCCTCTTCGTTTTTACTGCTATGCCGAACCGTCCCCAACTGATAAAACACCCAGCCTCGGCGGGAAGGAAGTTCCCGCAGGGATTTTTCAAGTTCACCTGCAGCCAGCTTATATTCTTTTGCTTCCCGCAGTTGCCGGGCACGATAGACGCGATAAACCGGTTCAGAGGTTTCTTCAAGCAAAAAACGGTATTGCCGGGCCGCGTTCTTATGTTCACCCAGTTTTTGATATAAATCAGCCAGATTCTCACGGGCTGACTCCCGCCTGCGGGGATCCGAACTTTGCAGATAAGCCCGGTAACGTTTAATAGCTTCGCGGGGTTTTTCATCAACCTGTTCGAGTCGGGCCCGCCAGTAATTTTCCTCACTTTCGGTTAAATGCTCGGGATATTTATTTCGCAACCGTATCAGAAGCGATTTAAATTTTTCTGGTTCCTGCTCAACTCCCCGCCCCACCAGCAGACGCCGGGCGACTTCGCCGGCACTACCCAGTTGGTCAAGCTGCTGCCAGATACCATATGCAGCTTCCCAGTCATCAAGACGCAGATGAGTTTCAACCTCCAGGCTCAGCAGACGCTGGAGCCATTCGGTATCAATTTTCTGGTTTACTTTTACCTGATCGATCTGTTCCAGCGCCTTTGATAGCTCACCCTGGTTGTATTTAAAAACAGCACGGTAGTAATAAACCGGTATTTTTAATTCGGCGGAAACTTCCAGATCAGCCAGCCTGTCTAAAAGTTCAAGCCCGCTGTCATATTTTTCTTCCACATTCCAGTAAGATATATTT
>CAYTSZ010000128.1:0-6389 GCA_964440635.1 uncultured bacterium | reverse complement strand
AGAATGAGTTAGAGAGATATGGTGTTTTCGATCAAGAATCGCTCAACTTAGGTTTCAATCAGATGCTATCAGATATAATCAGTGAGCCATAAAAACAGTTCCGGGTTTAAGGTTCAAAGTTCAAAGTTATTTCTCTGTGTCCCTCTGCGACCTCTGTGGTAAGAATGTTTTGACGTTGATGTTGATATTGCTCCTCGCCCACTTTATCCTCTGAGTTGAAAATGTTTTCAATCTGCGAGCCAGGAAAGGTTTTGGGTGGAAATTGAAGGAAGAATAAGGGATAATAATTTTGAGGTGATATTTGATGCGTTTCACTACCGGGGAAAGAATGGCTCGGATTGACCAAACTACTATTGACGATTATAAGATCAGCAACGAAGCGTTGATGGAGACTGCCGGACAGTTGACTGCGCGGCATATTCGCACCCATCTGCTCTCCGACCATAATTCACAGCGTATTGTTATTTTATGCGGAAAAGGCCATAACGGGGCGGACGGACTGGTCGCTGCCCGCTGGCTGGATAAATGGGGTTACCGGGTATGTGTTCTTATGGCAACCGGGGAACAACAATGCAGCAAACTCACCCAGCAGCAGGCTGTCTCCCTTCACCGCGAGCAAACGGTTGAATTTAAAACTTATAAAAGTGGAGACACACTTCCCGGAGCTGATCTATACGTTGACGCTCTGCTGGGAACCGGTTTGAACGGCGATCCCCGCGAACCTTTCGCGGAAATTATTGATCGTCTGAACAGACGCCACCAACCGGTAGCCGCAATTGACATTCCAAGCGGACTGGGCGGGGATTATCACCTCCCCTACAAACCATGCGTCAAAGCCGATTTAACCGTGACCATGGGACTGCCTAAAATAGGTATGCTGCTGGAACCCGGCTATACAAATGCCGGAATGGTGATCGTTCAGGAACTGGGTTTCCCGGAATCCGTATACGACGACAAAGCCGGCCCCTGCCATCTAATTACCGGTTTTGAAATGAAAAATTATCTACCGGGCAGACAGCTTACCGATCACAAAGGAAATGCTGGCCGGCTGGCGGTGCTGGCCGGGAGCAAAATGTATCCGGGAGCCGCTTTCCTGGCCGGCAGCGCAGCGGCAGACAGCGGTGCTGGGTTGGTCAGCATTATCGGCCCTGAAAATTTAAGTAGAAACCAGACCCCGGGCGAAAGAGACCTTATATTTCCCTACAACCAGGATGAGCTGTTGAACATGCCGGAAGAGGACGAAAAATTCCGCAGCTTCTGCAGGAAGCAAAACGCTTTCATAATAGGACCGGGCCTGGGACAATCAGAAAATATTAAAAAAACAATTAAAAAACTACTTCCCCGCCTGAATAAACCGGCAGTCATAGACGCTGATGGTTTAAATATATTTGCAGATGACCCCCGGCAGTTAAAGAAATGTACAAATACAATTCTTACCCCCCATCCCGGCGAAGCGGCCAGGCTGCTCTCTCGCAGTCTTAACACCATTCTCAAAAAACCGGTGGAAAGTGTCCGTAAAATTGCCGAATTAACAGGGCAAACAGTGATTTTAAAAACTTCACGACCTATAGTCGCCCACCCCAACGACACATACAGTATTAACGTAACCGGAACACCGGCGCTGTCCAAAGCTGGCAGCGGAGATGTATTAACCGGTATAATAGGTGCTCTTCTGGCCCAGGGACTGGAAACAGGCCCGGCCGCATGCCTCGGTCTTTACCTGCACGGCGCTGCCGGGCGCAAAGCAGCAGAACAAAAAAACATCATTACTGTTAGATCCGAAGATCTAATCGATAATATTTCCGGAAGTATAAATGAACTGGCCACAGGCGGACAGCCCCCCTGGTTTCCTTTGAAATTCGAGGGTCATTCCACCCATACGTTGTTATGGAATCCATTTCCAATTTAGGCAGCCTCCGGCCCCGCTCCTGCTGGCTGGAAATCGACCTCGACGCTCTAAAAAACAATTTTGAGGTTGTAAAAAGTAAACTCTCCGCCGAGACACCCATTCTTGCCGTAGTAAAAGCAGACGCTTACGGACATGGAGCAGAAATTGTTTCAAAAACTTTAAGCGAAAACGGTGTTGATTTTTTTGGTGTAGCCACACTCGAAGAAGCTCTTAAACTGCGCCAGTATGGGCTGCAGGATAGAATTCTAATAATGGGCCACACCGCCACTTTCAAAGTCGATGAGATGATAAATCAGAATATTACCCCCATGATCTATTCCTATCGGATGATGAAAGCTCTGCAAAAAGAATCACAGAGACAGAACTCAACAACAAATATTCATCTTAAAATAGACACCGGGATGGGACGGCTGGGCCTTTTGCCCAATGCTTTGCCTTCCTACCTGGATAAACTCAAAGATTGTCCCAATTTAAATCTGGAAGGTGTAGCAACCCACTTCCCGGCCGCAGGAGAAAATCCAAGCTACACTCTTGCCCAATACGAAGAGTTCAAAGAACTAAAGAAAACTGTCCGTTCCTATGGTTTCAACCCCCGGTACTGGCACAGCAATAACTCGGCCGCAATATTCAGCCCCTTTCCCCCAAATGAAAGTCTTGTCCGGCCCGGCCTTACTCTCTACGGATATTCACCGCTCGAAGAACTTAAAATAAAAGAATTAAAACCTGTCATGCAGGTCAAAAGCAAACTGGCCGATTTTAAATGTCTGCCCCCGGGCAAAGGGGTCAGTTACGGCAGAACCTTCATCCCCAAAGAACCAACATGGATAGGCGTCATTCCTCTTGGATATGCCGACGGCTACCCGCGAGATTTCAGTAACCGCGGTTATGTATTAAAATCAGGCAAACGCCACCCGGTTCTGGGAAGAGTTTGCATGGATATGACTGTAATCAAACTCTTTGAAAATGATGATCCGGAAGCCACCGTAACCATCATGGGTGAGGATGGAACTGAACAACTGTGGGCCGACGAACTGGCCCGATGGCACAACACAATAACCTACGAAATACTGACCAGATTCAGTCAGCGTCTGCCGCGTATATACATTAAAAACAAAAAGGCAGTAGCAATCAAAACAGAACAGGGCATAACGGAAAACCTGTAGAACTGATCGAAGAGACGAGCAAACGAAAAAACAAAGTCAACTGCCTGGTTAACGCAGAGACGCAGAGGCGCAAAGAAAGTCAACGGCTATTTAGACGGGATTAACAGGATGGACAGGATGTAAATCAAAATCAGTATAGAGGTTTGTTTAAAGTTGTTTTCTGTTAACTGCTCGAATAAAACTCGAGCTGGCGCTGCTAACGCAGCGCTCAAAAAACTAGATGGTTTGGAGGTTCTGGATTTGAAGTTATCCAGTTAATCCTGTAAATCCTGTCAAAATGTATTCAAGGTTTTGGTTTTTACTCTGTGTCCCTCTGTGACCTTTGTGGTAAAATTGTTTTTATTTGCGATCTTGATTTTAACTATAAACTACGAACTTGTTTTTTTTGGAGGTGCTTTTGGTGAGTTTACGGAATCGTGGTTGGGCTATTATTGCTGCGGATCTGGTTATTATTCTTGGTGTATATTTTATTTTCACCCACTACCGTAATCAACAATTCGATACGCAACCGGTAAAAACAGAAGTAGAAGTTGAACACAGAGGTATAACCTATAGTTTAAAGGTTAACCGCGAAAGCGAGGACCGGTTGAGGTTTATTTTTGGATTGGAAAACCAGACTCAAAATGAAAAAGAAATAAAGCTTCCGAATGGGGTGCAACTGTTTCTTACCGATTACAAGGACGCAATGTATAAACCAAATGCTTTTCTTAAAAATCAGACAATACGAATTTATCCCGGGGAAAAAAGAACCTGGCAGAAGGATTTTCTTTACCCACAGGACCCGCCTGATAAACTTTACGCAGCTTTTTATATCGACGAAAAACGCAAAGGACGCGTTGATGTCCCTTGAAAAAAGACGGTGGAGAAGAAAAATTTATTGCTGATCTGATTGAAATGACCGGTGGGACGGATAAATCGTTGCTCGGAGATGATTGCGCTCTTCTGAATTCTTATACCCCACCGATTTTAATCGCAGCAGACTGTCTTAACCGCGGCGTTCACTACGATAACTCGTTTACTGCTCCCCAGATTGCCAAAAAAGTGGTAGGAGTGAATATTAGCGATTTTGCTGCCATGGGTGGACGACCAAAACAGGCTATATTAACACTGTCCAGCAACCGGGAAGTTGAATTCCAACGCTTTCTCTGCAAATCCATTGTCACCTGTCTTAAAAATAAAAATATACAACTGGCCGGCGGCGATCTCTCAAAATCATCCGGCGAACAGGAAAATATATCCTTGACCCTGCTGGGACCGGCCAAACCGGAAAAATTAATGTGGAGACATCACGGCGAACCCGGAGACCTGCTCGCGGTCAGCGGTCCTCTGGGCGGCCCTGCCGCGATTTTAAATAGCAAAAGTTTTAACAAAAAACTGTACGAAATACCCGACCTTATCTCCCTGGGCGAAAATCTGGCCGGCGAGGGAATTAGATGTGCAATAGATATCAGTGACGGGCTTCTGAAAGATCTGGGCCGGATTCTTCAGGCCTCCAGTGTCGGGGCGAAACTGGATCCCGACAAAATACCGGTTGCCAGCGAGGCTAAAAAAATTGCCGGCAGCAGAACAGAAGCCCTCGGCTACGCATTAAGCGGCGGCGAAGATTATCAGCTTCTTTTCAGCTTCCCCGCTGTTTTGAAACCTGTGGTCAAAAAAAACAACTGCGTCATAATAGGAAAACTAACCGGCGAAACAGAAAAAATTAAATTTAAACCTTCGCTACCTGCAGGAGTAAAACTCAATAAAACCGGTTACGACCACTTTGAGACCAAATAAATTTATAAAAACCGGGAAACTTTGTTGACAATATCAGTTATGGCATTAAAAATTAGTTTGTGGATTCAGCGGGGATGCTGAACAAAAACACTCCTAAAAACTTGAGGTGTAATGGGTGAAAGAAACTATTTCTCTATCAGAACTGCTGACCAGATTCAGAGATATTATTGAGTGCAGCCAGAAAGAGGTAGCAGAGGCAGTTGACATACCCGCCCCTTCCCTTTCCTTTTACGAAAACGGGCAGAGAACTCCTCCATACAAAACTCTGCTTAACCTTCTGGAATACTACGACGCTCAAATGCTAATAGAAACCGATCTGGGAAAATGGGTCTGGGCGGAAGTAAACGGAGAACACCGGCTAATCGAAATGGCCAAAAAAGAGGAAATCGGGCTATTGAGCGGCCTACCCGAAGACGAAAAAGAAGACCTGATAGCCTACATCCGCCGCCGCAGGCAGCACCACGAGGAAAAATCAGGACAGGAGTAAAAGCGGACAAGGGGACAGGGAGAAGGGGGGACAAGGAGCAGCGGCAAAATAAAAGTCAAAAAATTTCTGGTACAGAGGTTCACAGAGTAAAAAACAAAATATCGAACATTTACTACTTATTTTTTGACAGGATTTACAGGATTAACGGAATAACTTCAAACCCAGACCCCAAACCACGTCTTTTTTGAGCGCTGCGTTAGCAGTGCTCTGCGTTCCCCAGAATAGTTGACTTTATTTTTGACGTTACCCTTAAAATGTTTTGGCGTTCCTCAGTGTCCCTCTGTGTCCTCTGTGGTAAAACTGGCTTTGATTTTCGGGTTTGATTTTAACTGTAAACTCCGAACTCTGCACTGTTCCCCACCGCTAGTGTAAACACAAAAAAGGGCAGACACATCTCTGCGTCTGCCCTTTTATTTTGTTCTATTATTGCTTTAAGCTAAATGCTTATGCTACCATGTCAACGTTCTGTCCTACTCCCATGGCACTGTCTATCAGTTGCATCGTCTGACTCTCAGCTTGCTCCATGGAATCTTTCAGCACGCTAACCTGGGCCTTCTGTTGCACAGACCCGCCCTCTTCACCTTCGGCAGCTTTAGAAGCGTCACTCATCAGTGACATCTGCTGCTGCGCGGCAAGTGGTTGGGCGCCTATTCCTTCTATTGCCATCTGTATCCCTCCCTGGGATCAAAATCTCCTTGTCTTACTTCTTGTTATATATAATTTAAACCATAGACGACTAAATTTCAAGGTTTATTTTTTTATCCGGTCAATCGATCAACAATCCGATCCACAATACGCTCTACTACCAGATCGGTCAGTTCAACTGAAGAAACATATTCCAGTTTTCCCTGGGAACGTTCCACCCTTTTGCCCCGCCAGACAACGGTTTCCTCTTGCACATCGTAAATCAGAGCCGAAACAGACAGAACAACCCTGACCTCGTTTTCGTTTATGGGAATTTCCCTGGTAATCGTCTTTTGTCTCCTTTCGATGGCCTCTGTACTACTCTTCCCATTGGAATTCCCCGGGCCCCGTCTTTTACCGGGCCCCTCCC
>CAYTSZ010000127.1:0-6434 GCA_964440635.1 uncultured bacterium | reverse complement strand
TTTTTAATGAGGTCGGTAATACTTAAATGGGATTTTTAGAGGAAAAACAGTCCAGAAAATCAATTTTTCTATCCTCGGTTTTTTTGCTGGCCGCTGTAATATTAACTCTTCAACTGATGGGTCGTCCGTGGTTGCATCAGTCGGGGATTTTGAAATTTTGGCAATCGGATATTTATTCTCCCCAGGTTTCCCAGCATCTTACGGATTGGTATACTCTGACGCACTTTCTGCACGGGGTTTTGTTATATGGTCTATTGTGTTTGATTTTTCCGGGTATGCCAGTGGGTATTCGACTGGTATTTGCGATAGCTCTGGAAGGTATCTGGGAAATAGTTGAAAATACCGACTATGCGATTCGTTATTATCGCAATAATACTATGGCTATTCAATTTTACGGAGATACGATTCTAAATTCTTTTCTGGATCAACTGGCAATGATCATGGGTTTTATTACCGCCAGAAAAATCCCGGTATTGATTACAGTTGTAATATTTATAGCAACTGAATTAACTCTTCTTTATTTTACCCGGGATTCCTTCTTGTTAAATATTCTAATGCTGTTATATCCCGTGGAAGCAATAAAAAACTGGCAAATGCCGGGTTAATTTTCATAAGACAGTTGCGGTTCATAAACAGGCCGGATTTATAGCGTATGGGTTTTGGAAAAACCTTTTTGATTGAAGGAAAAAAATATAAAAGCTGCAATTGATTAACTTAGGTAATATTATTGAACTCCCGCAGGAGTTGTTAACTGGCAGATTTTGTGGATAAGTCCCACAACTTTTATTATAACAAATTTGATTCTGGAGGAATACAATGGGGAAATTTTATCAAAATAGCTTTTTAGCGTGTGGTTGGGCGGTAACATTACTGGGGCTTATTATATTGGCTCTGTTTGGCCGTACTTTTCAGAAAACTCTGGTTGGCTATATAGGAAGGTGGGGGGTTGGCCTATTAATCGGTAGTGTTGTTGTACTGCTGCTGGGGTCTGTTGTTTTTTATGCCATAAAGAATAAACGGTGGATAATTATAGTTCATATTGTCTGGATCGGTGGTTTGCTCGCCTGGTTAATGCATTACCTGGGGGGGAATCCCGAAAGATGGCTTCATATTCCATTGTTTGGTTTACTGGCATTTCTGTCAGCAAAGCTATTTTCGCTTCGAACCGGGGCGGAAATTGCCCTTTCCTATGCTTTTTTAGATGAGCTGATTCAACATTATGTCCCCGATCGTCATGGAACGTTTGAGGATATACAGATAAATCTTACCTGTGCGCTGATTGGATTGTTCATATACTGGTTAAATAATCAGGCGAATAAGAACTACGATAAAGTTTAACCTGAGCCGAGCGATTTTTAGCGTGGGAATGTCTTGTTTGTTTATTTCCTCCCGGTATTCCGGAGGGCTGTGAGAATGAAGCGGAGTTGTATTTTCTTCAAGCGTCGTTTGACAGTTGTTTTTATTTTTATACAGGCAATATCACGTATAATTGTTATAGATTAATTTTCTGCTGTTGTAGAGGGTGGACAAATTATGGTTGATGATTTGAAGATCATGGTTACCGGTGACCTGCACCTGGGTCGCCATCCCACTAAAATACCCGAGGATATTGATGATGAATATTTTTCGCCGGGGAAAGTCTGGGGGGATATTGTTACTGAAGCCTGCCGGCGTGGTGTGGCTGCTGTTGTTATCACGGGGGATGTAATTGACCGGGATAATAAATTTTATGAGGCCTGGGGGCCATTTGAATCAGGATTGCAACGGCTGAACAAAAAAGGTATTTTTGTCTATGCTGTGGCCGGCAACCATGATTCAGGGGTGCTGGAAGGGTTTCTTGATTCTATGGGCGATTTGAACTGCAAGCTGATTGGTCGCGATGGAAGCTGGGAGAGAGTTTCGATTGAAAAAGACGGAAAAGCGGTAATCAACCTTGACGGCTGGTCATACCCCGCCCGCCATGTGCGCGAAAATCCAGTTGATGAATATGATCTTGAGAACAGTCAATTACCCACGTTAGGAATTTTACACACGGAATTTGATCGAGCAAGCAGTCACTATGCGCCCACTTCGGCGGAAGATTTGAAACAGCTTCCGGTTGATGGCTGGCTTCTTGGTCACATTCACAAACCCGAATGTTATTATGAACAACCACTAATTCTTAATCCCGGTTCGCCGCAACCCCTTACTCCGACCGAAACCGGTATTCATGGTCCCTGGGAGTTGAAAATATATGCTTCCGGTGACATAGAAACCCGTCAGATTCCCATTGCCACGATTGAATACGTTAACCTTGAGGTGGATGTTAGCGAATTAAAACAGCCGGAGAATTTAATTGCTTCAATTCAAAAGGTTGTGACAGAGTGGCGAGAAAGCCAGGACAACTTAAATGAAATGCTGCAGGCCTATTCAGTGCGTTTGACACTCATTGGAGAGACAGAATTCCAGCGCCAGCTCAATAATTTAATTGATGAACAAATGGATTCCTTCCGTTTCGATCTGAGCGGGACCCAGGTTTTTGTTGAAAA
Organism: uncultured bacterium; assembly: GCA_964440635.1. Lineage (GTDB taxonomy): Bacteria > T1Sed10-126 > T1Sed10-126 > T1Sed10-126 > T1Sed10-126 > CAYTSZ01. Next base: position 3,906 of record CAYTSZ010000127.1, on the reverse strand, counting down.
AATTAGCGACAACACGGAGCCTTCTGTTGATCTGGAAGAGCTGGCGGAGGGAAGTAGCCCGGTGGCCCGTCTCGCGGAGCTTGTGCTGGGGTTGAAAGAAGATCCTGAGTCCCTGCCGGATGAATTGCTGGAGAAGGTCAAATCCGGTCTGGATGAAATATACGGTAAACATTATTACGAACCACTGCGTATTCACGGGGATCTTGAAAAACCGGATAGAGGTCGGATTGCAGATATTATTCGTCAGCAGGGTTATCTGTTGATCAAGGAACTTATTTCTCAGAAGGAAAACCCGTCATGAGTCGAGAAACTAACGAAGAAATTTTTCGTTTCAATTCATTAAGACTGCAGAAAATGCCGGGTATTGACCCGCCGGGGTTTAATATAAATGACCTGGCCCCCGGGGTGAATATTATTCATGGGCCCAATGCCGCAGGGAAAACAACTGTGGCCAGAGCTCTTAATTTGCTTTTGTGGCCCGAGTCTGATCTGGCAGAAAAATCCCTGGTAAGTGCCAGTTTCAGTCTTGGTGCCGAGGAGGGCTGGTTTGTAAAGCTGGAAACGGGGAAAAGGGAGTTCGAATACAGTGGCACGCCCGGCGCGGGGATAGAACTTCCCCCGGGGGAACAGGCTGATCGCTACAATCTGCCCCTGCACCAGTTGCTCCAGGAAGAGACTACAAATGAGAGCTTTGCTGAATTAATTGTGCGGGAGATGTTCGGCGGGTATAACATTTCTGCCGCTGTTGAGGAGCTGGGATTCGGTTCATCAATTAAGGGGATAAACAACGCAAAAAAAGCCGCTCGAAAAGCTCATAAAAAAACTCTTAAAGCACAGGAAAAATTAAAAAATTTAAAAAGAGAACAGAACGAATTACAGCGATTGAAAGAAAAGGAAAAAACAGCCGTTCAGGCCCGCAGGCATGTCGAATGCCTGGAACAGGTGATCAATTGGTTCGAGGTTAAACAGGAGTTTGAAGCTGCGCAGTTAGAACTTGATAGATTTCCTGATGTGATGGAAAAAGTTACGGGCAGGGAAATCGACGAGCTTGAAAGGCTGGAAAAGAGAATAGATGAGCTGGAGGATGAAATTGAGGAAGCAAAACAGATTATAGAGAAAAATAAAAAAATACTGGATGAACTGAAATTCCCATATGATGAACCTGTGGGCGATCGGGTGGCAGAAATAGAAGAGCGCTGCGAGAAAATTAAGGAGCTGGAAAGAGATATAGAAAAGGTTGAGGGTGATCTGTCTGAAGCTAAAGAGGGCAGGAGAAATGAGGAGAAAAATCTTTTTGAAAATTTAGATATTTCTTCCCTGGAAAAAATTGACGGAGCCGGCTACGGAGAACTGGAAGAGTTCGCCCGTAGGGCCGAGAAAATTCGCAATGAGCTGGATACTCTGGAGAATTTTTCTGATATTCTCGAAGAAAAAAACGTAGTTGATAGCAGTTCTGATGAATTAAAAAAAGGATGCGGCTTACTGGAAGGCTGGCTGGCCCATCCCTCCCCCGAAAACGGAGAGGCTCCTGCTTCCTACCGTTATTCACTTGTTGTTTCAATGGTTGTTATCGCAGTGCTGTCAGGGATAGCCGGTAGTCTGATCCATCCGGCATTCTGGGCCGGTCTGGCTATATTGTTTGTTCTTTACTGGTATGGATGGCCGTCGGGAGAATCCGATCGGAACAGTATGCGCCCCGCCATTGAGCGACAGTATCGAGAATTAGGGCTTGAGATTCAACCTGAACGATGGGAGGAGACGGCCGTCCGCGATACCCTGAACAAATTATATACCTGCCGAGCCGGAGTTGTTGTGCGGGAGCTAAAGACCAATGAATGGCAGCGGCATCAGGATAGGTATCAGGATCTCAGGACACAATGGAAAAAAATCGAGAACCAGCGCGAGGAGTATATAAAAAAATACGGGTTTGCGCCTGAAACGGGCGATAGGACTCTGTTTATTTTGTTTAACCGGCTCAGCCGGTGGCAGGATTGTGATAAAAATGTCAGGGGTCTGGAGAAAAAGTTAGAAACGAAGAAAGAACATTTGCAGAAAAAAATCAGTCGTGTGAACAAAGAATTTGTTCTGTGGGAATTACCAGAAGGGCAGGATGGTCCGGAGGTTAATCGATTTTTGACAATAGTAAAAAGCAGAAACGAAACTTTCAAAGAAACCACTCGTGAACTTGATTTGGCCCGGGAAAAACTCGAAAAAGCCGGGTCTGAATTGCCAGACCGGCAAAAAGAGTTTGAAAATTTGTTCCGCGAACTTGACCTGCAGCCCGGTGATGAAGCTGGACTCAGGCAGCTCTGTGAACAAAGGGGTGATTACCGGGAGTGCAGGGAAAATATAAGCGGGAAAAAATCTGTGGTTGAAAATGAACGGGATAAGATGGAACAGATGGATGAGTTTGATCCAAAATACAAAAACAGTTCCGCAGAGGAATTAAAAGAAAAGCTCAGTGAACACCGCCAAGAAGCCGAACGTCTGGAAGAAATCAGGAAGAAGATTACAACCATAGAACGGGACATTAATGCTGCAAAAGAAGGTTACGAACTGGAAGACGCGCTGGCTGACGAAGAACGAAAATTTGATCGGCTTGAAGAATATTTTGAAGAAAACTGTCGCAAAAAAGTTGGAACTGTTCTGGGTGAATACATACAGCAGGTAAATACCGAGCAGGGTTTGCCGGTTGTCTATAAATATGCCCGTGAAATTTTGGCCGATATGACGGCCGGACGCTGCGTGCTGGTGGTGGACCAGGGTGAACCGCCATCATTTCGGGTAAAGGATGCCCGGACGGCGGAAAGTAAATCTCTACAAGAACTTTCAAGCGGAACGAAGGTACAGGTTTTGATGGCAGTGCGCCTCGCTTTTGTAGAACACGGAGAAAAAAGGACCCGTTTTCCGGTGTACATGGATGAGACCCTGGCCAATACTGATGATGAACGGGCGCGGGTTATCATACGCTCCGCCCTGCGGCTGGCCGCCGCGGGCCGGCAGGTGTTTTATTTTACCGCCCAGGGGGACGAGGTTGCCAGGTGGAAAGCGGTGGCCCGCCAGCAGTCAGAGCCTGTAAAAGTTATTGATCTGGTGGAAGAGAGGAATCTGGAGCTGGCGGGTGCGGTTGAGATTCCCGAATCTTTTGAATTTGAATTCGATGTTGAATCAGAGCTTCCTTCAAAGCAACTTTCTCACGCAAAATACGGTGAAGAGCTGAAAGTGCCTCCGGTGGACCCTTACCGGGGAATAAATTCAATCCATCTCTGGTATCTGATAGAGGACGTGGAGTTGCTGGATCGTCTTTTGACCCTGCAGATTAAAACCTGGGGACAGCTTGAAAATCTGCTGGAACTGGGGAGCCAGGACGTAATTGATGAGGCGCGAGCAAAAAAAATAAAACAGATGGCCAGTGCCCTTGAGGAGTTTATTGAATGCAGGAAAAGGGGGATGAACTGTCCGGTGGATCGGGTTGTGCTGGAGTCATCAGGGGCGGTTACGGAGAGCTTTATTGACGAGGTGAGTGAGCTTGCCGCAAAATATAACGGAGATCCAGAAAAGATTATCGCGGGATTGGAAAACAGTGAAGTATCCGGTTTTCGCAGCACGAAAATTGAAGAGCTGGAAGAATATTTAGAAGAGGAAGATTATATCGACCGTCGCGATCCGCTTGCCCCGGAAATAGTTCGTGCGGCGATGATCTCAGCCCTGGATCCTGAAGTGTTTGACGAGCCTGAAAAAGTGGTTGACCGGCTGCTGGTTAGAATCGGCGGCAACGAAGAAAAGCAGTAGAAAATCAAAATCAGCAAATTCTGTTCATAGCTCATGGGTCAGAGCACATAGTTAAAATAATACGTTCCTGAGATTCATCCTCAATCTCAGAACCGCTCAACTCAGGTATTATTT
>CAYTSZ010000126.1:0-6448 GCA_964440635.1 uncultured bacterium | reverse complement strand
GAATATGTATTTACCCCGGTATTTCTCCACCGGCTGAAGGACATGGGGATGATGGCCAAAAACAACATCAGCTCCGGCATCTATAGCGGCCCGGGCAAGACTTCGCTGATAGGCCTGGGGGACAGTGTCCTTCTCCGCCCCCCAGTGAAAAGATACTATCAGATGATCGCTACCGGCTGCCTCCTCTTCCACCCTCTTTTTAACCCGGCTCAAAGCACCAAAAGCCGTGCCGTGTTTTCTTTCTTCCGACCAGAAAATACGGGGAAAGGTATTGGAAAAAGCAAGCAGAGCTATTTTTCTCCCCTTGCGTTCGAAAATTGCTGCCTTCTCGGCTCGCTTGCGGTTGGCTCCCGCCCCTGCATATTTTATCCCCGCTTTATTTAAACTCTCAAAAGTATGTAAAAGACCAAGCGGACCATAATCCAGGATATGGTTGTTGGCCAGACTTACTCCGTCAACCCCCAGGCCGGATAAAACAGGGCCTGCCACTTCGGGGGCCGAACTCAAAAGATATCTTTTTTTTACAGTGGTGGTATCAAATCTGGTAATGGGGCTCTCCAGATTGGCCAGATGCAAATCAGCATCTTTTGTTATTTCTGCCAGGAGTCCTACAAAATGGTCGGGACCTTTTTCGGCCAGATCCGCTTTTAACCGGTTACCGGCGTAAATATCTCCGCCCAGGAGGACACGAACCGGTTCTCGCGGGGCATAATCTCCATAAACAAGATAAGCCAATAAACTGCCGGCAAACAGCAACAAAAAAATATAAAAGATATTTTTTTTAGTGTACATTGCCCTAAAACCTCTCGTTCCTGAAAAAGCTTATTTTACACATATAAGGGAACGAATCTTACTACGGCTAAATAGAGCATCTGGTTGGTATCTATTTCGACAGTGCCCAGATTATAACTTAAATGGTGGGGTTGGATGCAAGTGATTTTTTTAAGAAATTAAAATTTCTATCTGAAATGTAAATCAAGAAATAATCAGGGGTGGATAAATGTTACTTTTCCTGGCGGATGGCGGCTCCGGCAAATTCAAGCAAAACAATTATTACAAAAATAGAGGCCCCGTGAATAAGCAGAAGAATAGCGTCAGCCCTGTTAACCCGGGTAAGCATCGTTGCCAGAATACCTATGGAAAAGGTTACCAGATAAATAACAAGTACCGCCGAACGCCGGCTCAAACCCAGGGAAACCAGCCGGTGAGAAAAATGTTTGTTATCCGCCTCCCAGACAGAGCGGCCCTCAAGAATTCTGATAACCATAACCGAAAAAGTATCAAATATGGGGACTGCAAAGATAAGCAGCGGAGTTATGATCGGAAGGTGATTAAGCTGGGTATGCTGAAGATAGTTAGCAGAAACAGCAAGAGTGGCCATAAAAAATCCGATAAAACCACTCCCGGCGTCCCCCATGAACAGCTCGGCGGGTGCAAAATTAAATCGTAAAAACGCCACCAGTGCACCCAGCATGGTTACTGCCATATAAACTGTCACATAATCCTGCTGGCGATAGCCTATTATACTGAATATAAGACAGCATATAGCCGCCACTCCGGCGGTCAATCCATCCATATTATCCAGCAGGTTAAAACTGTTTGATATTCCAACTATCCAGAGGATAGTGATAATTATGGTGATAATATGATAACCAATAAACAAAGAAGCAACCGTTCCGTGTAGAACAACGATCACGGCTGCACCGACCTGAACAACAAATTTGGCAAACGGTGGCAATCCTTTTAGATCATCTACAAGTCCCATAATAAAAATTATGGTTGCTCCAATAAAAATACCCTGCAGAGCAGAATTCCAGATTAAAAAATCTGTAGCCAGAAGAGCAAAAATTATGCTCCAGACAGAAATATAAATGGCAACCCCACCCATCAGAGGGGTCGGGTTGGAATGGGACTTATGACCGCCGGGTTTATCAAATAAATTGAATAGTTTTGATATATATACACACAGCGGCGTCAGAACATAACACAAACCAAAACTTAAACTGGCGGCCGCAAAATAGATCCATTCGGAATTAAACTGCATACTATATGGAAACCACTTTTACCGAATCCGGGGACAGACTGCCGTTTTCAAGTGCGTTTCTGGTATCAATTGCAAGCGGGAAGCCCGCAAGTGTCTGTGCCCAGTCAAAGTCAGAATGATCGGTAATTATTACCGCCGCGTCATAATCAGATCCATCCAGCCCGGCTTCGGGGATGCAATTAAATTCAGTAGAATTGACACTGAATTCCGGCACGTAGGGGTCACAGTAATCAACATCGCCGCCCTGCTGGATAAGCTGGGTTATGATTTCAATCGCCGGTGATTCCCGGGTATCACCAACGTCGGGTTTATAGGCGACACCAAATACACATATTTTCGAACCTTTTACACTTTTTTCGAACTCGTTCAATCCCTCGGTTATTTTTGTGAAAACATGATCGGGCATGGAACGGTTAATTTCATCAGCAAGCTCAATAAATCGGGTTGAGGTATTATGCAGCCGGGCCCGCCAGGAAAGGAAAAGTGGATCGATCGGAATACAATGGCCGCCAAGACCGGGTCCCGGGTAGAAAGGCATAAATCCGAACGGTTTCGAGTTTGCTCCCCGGATAACTTCCCAGACGTTTATATCCATCCTGTCACAGACCAGAGCCATCTCATTGGCAAGACCAATATTAATACTGCGGAAAGTATTCTCCAGCAATTTAACCATCTCTGCCGCACGAGTGCCGGAAACCGTAACTATCTCCCCGGCGACCTTGTCATAAAGCCGGGTTATAAGTTCACCGGCCTTTTTATTGTAGCCGCCAACAACCTTGGGTGTGTTTTCAAGCTGGTATTCCTGATTACCCGGATCAATCCTCTCCGGAGAAAAAGCAAGAAAAACATCATTTTCAAGATCCCAACCGGCTTCCTTAAACGCTTCGGCCAGGACTTCATCAGTGGTTCCCGGATAGGTGGTACTTTCCAGAATAATAAATCCGGGCGGCTTGAAATTTTCAACAATCATTTTAGTTGCTTTTGCAATATAAGAAATATCAGGATCCCGTGATTTGCGCAACGGCGTGGGAACGCAGATACTGACAACATCCACTTCCGCCAGGCGACTCATGTCCCCGGTGGCCTCCAGCTTCCGGCCATCAACCAGAGTGGAAAGCCGGCTGCTGGAAACATCTGATATGGGACTTTTGCCGCTATTTATCTGGGCTGTTTGTTCAGCGCTAATATCAAAACCGAGAACGGAAAAATCTTTCTCGGCAAACCCCACGGCCAGCGGCAGACCAACATACCCGAGACCCATAACTCCTATTTTTAAATCTTTATTATCTATCTTTTCTTCAAAATTCATTGAAATCCCTCATTTGAGCGAAAAAAATCTATGATTCGCTTTAAGATATCGTCAAGATCATGTTTTGGTTTTAAATTAAGTTTTTCTTCCAGTTTAGTTGTATCCGGTACCCGGTGGCGCATATCCTCAAAACCACTCTCGTAAGCTTCCTCATAAGGAATATATTTAATCTCTGAAGAACTACCGGTAAGATCAATTATTTTCTGGGCCAGCTCTTCAATACTCACCCGGCGACTGGCGCCAATATTATAAACTTCTCCCCAGCACTCAGCCGCCATAAGTTCCATAACCGCATCACTGGTGTCGTCAACATCCATAAACGCCCGGCTCTGTTTCCCGTCTCCATGTACAGTCAACGCGCGGCCCAGCAGAGCCTGTTTTACAAACCGGGGGATAACCATACCGTAGCGACCGGTCTGGCGGGGACCAACTGTATTAAAAAAACGACCAATAACCACCGGAAGCTGTTTCTCACGCCAGAAAGCCAGACTCAGAAACTCATCCAGCGCTTTCGTGCAGCTATAACTCCAGCGAGAAATGGTGGTGGAACCCAGGACCCTATCGTCCTGCTCGGAAAAAGGAATGTTTTCGTTTTTACCGTAAATTTCAGAAGTTGAAGCGATAAAAACCGGTTTCTTATCTTCGTTGGCCGCATGAAGAATATTTTCGGTTCCCCGGACATTAATCTCAATAGATTCCAGGGTGTTGTCAATTATATATTGAACTCCAACAGCAGCCGCGAGGTGAAAAATCCGGTCGGCCCGATCCACCGCTTCCTGAACGGATTTTTTGTTCAGTATTGTATCAACGGTCAAAGTAAAATTTTTGTTGTCCTGGAGGTCGGAAACATTCTCCAGGCGGCCGGTGGACAGATCATCATAAACTTCCACTTCTTCCCCGCTGGCCAGAAATTTTTCCGCCAGATGGGAACCGATAAATCCGGCCCCACCGGTAATTAATGTTTTCACACCACTTCAACTCCTGTTTTAAAAAAACTAAAAACTAAGTTTTAACACGCTTTTTTATATGACCTCAGGTAGAATATCATTTTGCCGGACCCACTGCCACTGTTCAGCGAGTCCATCACGCAGACCGACGGCCGGCCGCCATTCGGTTTTTGTTCTGATCCGGGTTGTATCCGCAAAAGTGTGCGGGACATCACCCTTTTTAAACTCCATATAATTTTTATTAACGGGCTTGCCGGTAATTTCTTCCATGTAGTCAAATATCTGGTTAAGACTCGCCCGCTCCCCTCCACCCACATTAAAAACCTCCCCGTAGGCTTCGGCCTCCAGCGTTTGTATATTGGCAGCTACTATGTCGGAAACAAAAGTAAAATCACGACTCTGGCTGCCGTCCCCGTAAATATCAATTTTTTCTCCCCGGTCTATCCAGGACAAAAATCTTGTAAAGGCCATATCAGGCCGCTGAAGCGGGCCATAAACGGTGAAATAGCGCAGAGCTATAGTTTTTAGCTGAAAGTTCCTGCCGTAAAGCAGGGCAAGATTTTCGGCCGCCAGCTTGGTAACCCCATAAGGGCTGTGTGGATTTTGTTTCATATCCTCACGCATGGGCATCTCGGGTGGAATACCATATACCGAGCTGCTGGAGGCCATTACCATCGGCAAATCCGGTGCATAGTTTTTTATACCTTCAAGCAGATACTGGGTGGCTCTGATATTCTGATCTATATATTCATTGAACTCACTACCCCAGCTCGCTCTCACTCCGGCCTGGGCGGCCTGATGAAAAACAGCATCAAAATCAGGTAGTAATTCGGGCAGATCAAGTTCAAGAATATTCTTTTTCAGAAACTCGAAATTTTCACTTTCCAGTAGACCGGAGAGATTCTGTTTTTTTAAACGAACCGAATAATAATCGGTCAAACAGTCCACTCCCCAGACCCGGGCGCCGCTTTCAAGCAACTGTTTGGAAAGATGGGAACCAATAAATCCGGCTGCTCCCGTTACCAGAACATTTTTATTTTTTAAATCCATAACTTATCTCCAGAATCAAAAATTAATTTTCTCGGAACCATTCAACAGTTTTTTCCAATCCCTCTTTGACAGTAAATTCGGGCTGAAACCCGGTGGTTGCTTCAAATAAACTGTTATCACCATAAGAACACTTAACATCACCGGGGCGCGGTGGGTCATAGCGAGCCTCAATATCGCTGCCCACTATCTCTTTGAGCATCGCAAACAGTTCATTCACACTAATCTGGTTATTATAAGCGACGTTATATACTCGACCGTTTTCCCCGTTTCCGGCGGCCGCCAGATTTGCCGAGACCACATCTTCCACGTAGGTGAAATCACGGCTCTGCTCACCATCACCATAAATAACCGGTTGCTCGCCGGAAAGCAACGAACCAATAAAACTGGGCACTACCGCCGCATAAGCGGAGTCTGGATTCTGGTGGGGACCAAAAACATTAAAATATCGCAATCCAACTGTTTCAATCGGAAAATTCATACCGAATACCCGCCCGAACAACTCACAACTGGCTTTAGAAGCGGCATACGGTGACTCCGGCTGCGGTTTCATATCCTCTCTGCGAGGAAATCCCGGCTGATTGCCATAGATCGAACTGCTGGAGGCATACACGCAGCGTTTAACTTTGGCCTCCACGGCAGCTTCAAGCAGTTTCACAGTTCCCATCAATGTAATATCCGTACTCCAGACCGGTTTTTCCATCGATCGGGGCACAGAGGGCATAGCCGCCTGGTGAAAAATCCAGTCGCAGCCCTCGAGAACTTCCGTTGTCGTTTCAGTATCCCTGATATCAGCCTCTATAAGTTCAATATCTTCTTCAATTCCGGCCAGATTCACTCGACGACCGGTGGAAAAATTATCAATAACTTTAACTTTATAATCGAGCTCAAGACAGCGTCGAACAAGATTGGAACCAATAAATCCGCCGCCTCCTGTAACGCAAACTGTTTTCACGGTTTAACCTCCACTAAAGTGTTTAACTACAGTTGAAAAGCATATAATTATGCCGTTAAATCGAAAAATAAACAAGTCCCACGCAAGTGATTCAGTACCTTCCAATGAAGAAAAAACAATCCTGAATTAATGTATCAAATCTGCCG
>CAYTSZ010000125.1:0-6555 GCA_964440635.1 uncultured bacterium | reverse complement strand
TTGAAGGTTCCCCCTTTAAAATGTTTTGAATTTACTCGGTGTCCCTCTGTGACCTCTATGGTAACCGCCCTTGACTTTGTCATCTCGACCTTCGACCTTTGACCTCTGACTGACGCAGCACCCAGTCACCTGATCACTTACTCACGTCTTAACCGTTGCTTTTGCCCACTTATCCGCTTCCCGCCGGTTCAACTCTGGACTTTATTCTCCAGGGTTCCCACGGAAGGGATTGTTACCTCGTATGTATCCCCGGGAATCAGGTATTCCTCCGGTTCCCTGGCAAATCCCACACCTTCGGGAGTCCCGGTTAGAATTACCGTTCCAGGCTTGAGCGTGAATTGATGTGAAAGGTATTCAACCAGCTCGGGGATTGAGAAAATTAATTCCGTGAAATAAGCTTCCTGGTATAGATCACCGTTCAGGCGACCTTCCAGTTTTTCAGCATCACGCCACTCTGTCTGCAGACAGGGACCAAGCGGACAGAATGTATCGAATGATTTGGCCCGTACCCACTGTCCGTCCTCCTGCTGACAGTCCCGTGCAGTGACATCGTTGGCGCAGGTCACTCCCGCGATAACCCCATCAACATTTCCCGCATTGATTCGCCGGGCTTCTTTACCGATAACAATTGCAAGCTCCGCTTCGAAATCAACCATCTCCGGGGCGGCATCGGGAAGAATAATCTCATCGTGGGTGCCAATTACACTGGTCGGCGCTTTCATAAATACTAAAGGTTTTTCAGGTTTCTCCCCCCACTCATCCACATGGCTGCTGTAATTAAGACCAATCCCATAAATACAGGCCGGCTTAACCGGCGGCAGGATTTTCTCCACGCCAATAATGGGAATATCGGTCGCCTCAAACCCCTCTTCAAGGCTGCCTTCAACTTTTCTGTAGCTTTTTCTTCCCGGAGTGGCATAAACCACTTCACCGCTACTTGTTCTCAATCGATAAACCTGCACGTAAATTCACCTGGCCTTTTATTTCCCCCGAGAGACAAAATAGATCCGGGAAAAATTTATCTTAAAACAGCAGATTTGATAACTAAAAACTATTGTATTTTTTGCCCCCTGGAAAAGTAGTTTACAGAAATCCTTCGCTGCAGGCAATAATTATTCCGGGTTCTTATGCATTAGAACAGAGCAGTGACAGGAGGAGGCTATGTGGTCGGTTTTGTGGCCGAAAAGGGCTTTGTTCAGCCACCAGCCACGCGAGGGGCCTAAAACCATAAGATCATAATCAGATGAAATATCGATCAGTTCCTCTACCGGGTCTCTATTGGAGCAGAGCCTGGTATCGGACTCAATGCCTATATCCAAAGTTATCTTTTGTAGATCCTTCAACATCTTTTTGGCAGAATTCCAGTCGTCTTTGCCCGGTCTGGCAACATGGGCGAAAGTGAGCTTTGCTCCAGTATTTTCCATCAACCGGCCTATCAAACGGAGCCGGCGATCATCGGGTTTCAGGGCCACCGGGTAAACTATCTCCTTTATTTCCTCCGGCTGGCTTCGGGCTTTAAAGACAATCACATCACAATCGGCATTGCTCATGACTTTGGTAATAAGTTTCGAAATAGAACTTTTTGGCCTGGGACCCCAGCCCAGAAGAATTAAATCACAATCACTTTCTTCCGCCTGTGAAAGTATACCACCTGTCAGGGATTTAGCGGTTACCATGTGGGTTTCACTGGCAATACCTTTGCGCATCAGCGCATGATGACTTTCAGATATCCGCCTGGAAGCTATTCGCCATTCACGGGGGAGTTTACTGTATTTACCTTCTATCATTATGTGCAGAAGATGAATTGTTCCCCCTTCTTTGTTGAGTAACGGAGCTAAATCAGAAAGATTGTTTACATCATCCTTGTGACCCAGTGGCAGAAGAATATCCTGATAACCATTCCAGTTTTCATCATTATTTTGATTGCTCATTGTCTAACACCTCAAGAATCTTCATATTTAATTCCAGGACGTTTATCCGCTTCCCACCAAATACACCAAGCAACCGGCCTCTGGTCCCGTTTTTAATCATATCTTCCAATTTTTCGGTGCTTATTCCAGACCCGGCAGAAACACGCGGAACCTGCAAATAAGCCGATTCGGGACTGATGTGCGGATCCAGACCGGAGGCCGACTCCGTCACCATATCAGCCGAAACTTCGGGAACGGAAATTCCCGTCGATGATAACTCTTTCAACTGCTCAGAAACACGTTTTGCAAGCAGTTTGTTTTCCGGACCCAGATTGCTACTGCCGGAATTAGAAGCATCGTAATCGACAGAAGAGGGCCGGGAATGAAAGAAATAGGGAGCTGAAAACTTCTGGCCTATCAAAACCGAACCCACCGGCTGGCCGTCGATCGTAACTACGCTCCCCCGGGCAGAAGTTGACCACAACTGGCCAACTCCAAGTAAAACCAGCGGATAAATAACTGAAAAGATTATCAGTCCTACAATAATCAATCTCAGGGAAATAAATATTGATTTGATTATTTTCATTTAAAACACTCCCAGGAAAACAAGCAGCATATCAATTAATTTTATCGATATAAAAGGAGCAATAAGTCCAGAACCACCATAAACAAACAGATTTTTTGTTAAGAGCTTGGAGGCACTCTGAGCCTTGTATTCAACCCCGCGCATGGCCAGAGGAATAAGAAAAGGGATAATTAAAGAATTATAAATCAATGACGCTACAACCACGCTCTGGGGCGAATGAAGCGCCAGCAGATTAATCCGGCTAAGCGCCGGTATTCCGGCAGAAAAAATCGCCGGGATCAAAGCAAAATAACGGGAAACGTCATTGGCTATACTGAATGTGGTGAGTGAACCGCGGGTCATCAAAAGCTGTTTTCCGATGGCAACCACTTCAATCAGTTTGGTCGGGTCCGAATCAAGGTCAACCATATTCCCGGCCTCTTTTGCGGCATTGGTTCCGGCCTGCATGGCCAGTCCCAGATCCGCCTTGGCCAGTGCCGGGGCGTCGTTTGTCCCGTCGCCGGTCATTCCTACCAGTTTTCCTTCTTTTTGTACCTTTTCAATAAGATCTATTTTGTCTTCCGGTTTGAACTCCGCATAAAAATCATCAATCCCTACTTTTTCAGCCACCCAGCTTGCAGTGCGCTGGTTGTCGCCGGTGGCCATAATTGTTTCCACACCCATTTTTTGCAGTTCCTGTATTCGCGCTTTAATCCCCGGTTTAAGCTCATCGCGCAGTGCAATAAGCCCAATTATCTTTTTATCAACTGCAACCGCCAGTGGTGTCCCCCCTGTATCTGCAATTTCGTTCGCTTTTTCTTCAACATTTTCAGGCGCGGAATCGGCGTAATCAATCAGCGCTTTAACCGCGCCTTTTCTAATTTCCGTCCCATCGGGAAGATCAATACCGCTCATCTGAGTTTTGGCAGAAAACCCAACAAAATTGTCCTCCTTGAGTTCACTCTCATCAACCTCGGCCCCGAGCTCCCGGCTGAGATTAACAATCGAACGGCCCTCCGGAGTTTCATCGTAAAAAGAACACTGGAGCACCGCCCGGTGGACCAGCTCCTCATCCGCATCAAGGGCCACAAAACTTTCGGCAATTCGCTCACCTGTTGTAATAGTTCCGGTTTTATCAAGAATAAGCGTATCCAGGTCACCGGAAGCTTCTACGGCTTTTCCTGACTTGGCAATCATGTTTTCACTGGTCACCCTGGTCATCCCTGCGATGCGGATCGCAGCCAGCAATGCTCCTATAGTAGTTGGCATCAGTCCAATCAAAAGGGCAATCAGGTTGGCTATATCAACGTCCATATCCACATAGGAACCAAGAAAACGCATCGTAACGACTGCTACCATGTAAATAAAGGTAAAACTTGCCAGCAGAAGGGTCATCGAAATTTCATTTGGTGTTTTCTGACGGGTTGCCGATTCCACAAGGTCAATCATTCTGTCCAGAAATGACTCGCCGGCTGCTGCTGTAACCTTTATTTTTAGCCGGTCACTTAAAACTTCTGTTCCCTCGGTTACCGAGTCTCTATCCCCACCACTTTCCCGGATAACGGCTTCCGATTCCCCGGTAATCGCAGATTCATCAACCGAGGCGCTGCCTTCGAGCACGTTCCCATCACGAGGGATTAGATCACCTTTTTCTACGTAGACAATGTCCCCCTTCTCCAGGTCTTCACCGGGGATTACAGTGTAATCCTCCTCGCTAATATCATCGAGCGGTACATCTTCCTTGAGTTTCTTACCCTCGGATTCAACAAGTAAAGCGCGCAGACTGTCAGCGTGCGCCTCGCCCTCAAGTTCAGCCAGGGTTTCAGCATAATTTGCAAACAACAGTGTGAAAACAAGAATACCGCTGATAGTGGCGTAATACCAGGTGGGTTCTACGCCGCGAAAAACAGACGGATAAAAGGTTAAAACCAGCGTCAGTACCGTGCAGATCTCCACCACGAACATAACCGGGTTTTTTATCAGGTGGGTGGGATCAAGTTTGATAAAGGACTGCCTGACTGCCTCCAACTGCTGTTCCCAGTCTATATTTTTAAACATAATCACATACCCCCGCTAAGCAGTTCGCCAATTGGCCCGACCGCTAATGAAGGCATAAAGATTAACCCGCCAATAATTACCATTACACCGATAAAAAGGACCAGAAAGGCGAGGCTCTCTACATTTAATGAGCCTTTTGTTTCCGGTCTGATTTTCTTGCTGGCCAGATTACCGGCAATAATTAACTGACCGATTATCGGTAGATAACGTCCCAGCAGTATCTGACCGGCGTTTATCAGGTTGTAAAAAAGACTGTTGGCAGCAAGCCCCTCAAAAGCGCTGCCGTTATTAGCGGAGGCGGAAAACATCTCATAAAGTATTTCGGAAAACCCACGGAAGTCAGGGTTGGTAATTGCATCACGAGCAACCGGCAGCATTACCGCCAGAGAGGTGGCAAAAAGAACCAGGACGGGTAAAAGAAGAATAATCAGAGCTGCAATCTGTACTTCCCGCCATTCGATCTGTTTACCCAGATACTGCGGTGCGCGCCCAATCATCAGACCGGCTATAAATACCCCCAGGAAAACATAGGTCATCAGATTTAAAAGACCCACTCCGATTCCGTTATACAGGCAGTTCATCGACATGGCAAGAAACGGCCCCACGCTGCCCAGGGCCGTGTAACTGTTGTGCATACTGTTTACGGCTCCGTTTGTGGTGGAGGTGGTCGAAATGGCCCAGAGTGAACTGAGCGTGGGTCCAAATCGCTGCTCTTTTCCTTCCATATTACCCATACTCTGATCCACGCTTAACCTGGCACTCGAAACGTTTACCCCCGGGTTTGGCTGAAGTTCACCGTAAACAGTCATTCCCACCAGAATCACAAACAGAAAAAACACAGCACTGATTAAGATAACCCCGTGTCTCCTTTTTCCTATCCAAACTCCAAAAGCGTAAATTACCGCTATCGGCGTAGCCAGCAGAACAAGGTTTAAAAGAATATTGGTAAGAATGGTAGGGTTCTCAAACGGATGGGCGGCATTGGCGGCAAAAAAACCGCCGCCGTTGGTTCCCAGGATCTTAATCGCTTCTATTCCGGCCACCGGCCCGATACGAATATATTGTTTAATGCCTTCCAGTGTGTTGACAACTATCTGCCCGCCAAACCACTGGGGTGCTCCCTGTGCAATAAGTATTACAGCAATAATAATCGAGGCCGGCAGAAGAAACCTTATCGAACCTTTTACCACATTTTTGTAGAAATTGCCCAGTCGGGAATCCTCTTCGTTCAGTATTCCCCGGGTAAATGCGGGAGCAAGGGCAAGTCCGGTCGCCGCGGAGAAAAACATGGCCAGCCCAACTGCAAATATCTGGCTGAAATAGCTGAGACCCTCACCGCCGTAGTGCTGCTGGTTGGTATTGGAAATAAAAGTGCTGGCGCTGTGTAATGCCTGATGCCAGCTCATTCCCTCCAGGTTCAAAGGGTTTAACGGTAGATAAGCCTGGAAATAAAATATTAAAAACAGAAGAATAAAAAGAAGCAGGTTGAAAATTAACAGGGCTTTCAAATAACCCAGCCAGTTCATCTGATGATCTTCATCCAGTCCGATCAGACGATAAACCACTTTTTCACAGACTGTAAAAAACCGATCCAGCCACTGAAAACCTTTCAGCCATCCGGCAACTTCACCCCGGCTGCCGGATTCCTCCCGGTAAACCCAGGCTATGTACTCCCCGAACAGGTAAACAAACAGAACAAGAAGCAGAGCAAACAGGACAAGCGATATCAGTGAACTTAGCATATTATCAGCTTCTTTTTAAAAACTTGTTGGGAAAAACAGGACATAAGTCAGGTAGATAAAAATAAGAATGGTAATAACAAGTAAAACCAAATCACCAATAAGCATCGCTATCCACCCGCTCTTAAATTCGTTTTTTTATTGAACCGGCTCCTTTTGAAACCCAAGTCTATAACAGCAGCCATTTGATTGCAAACAAAAACCTAATCACTATATATAAACGTCTTTGTTATACCTAAATTGAGCGATTCTTGATCGGAGACACCCTATCTCTCTGACTCAT
>CAYTSZ010000124.1:0-6563 GCA_964440635.1 uncultured bacterium | reverse complement strand
TTCCGGTAGGGGGCCTAACTTCGCGGTTTATAAAACGGGTCTTTGCTTTTTTTATAACGAAACCGGGGACTCAGCCTGGAAACAACCACACTCACCGTAGAACCACGAGAAGAATTCACAATATTCTGAACCGGTTTATAGGAATTAATCCTCCGCCCATTCAAACTGGTAATAATATCTCCTTTACGCATACCAGCCCGGGTAAAACGACTTTTTTCTTCTAACTCTGTTACGTAAAGACTCTGCCCTTCGGGGAAAAAAGTTTCATGTTTTAATATCCTAATATAGTTTAGCGGATAACCATAAAACCCCATCTCATAAGAGGGCGTATCCCCGGCAAGCAAAATTCCGGGAGAAAGAAAAATAATAAACATAATTATCAGCAACACAGATTTCAAGTGACCCATTTTTTACTCCTCACAGTATTTGAAACGAAAAGTTCCCCATCTCGAAAATCATCAATAACAGTTTCAACCACAGTTCCTTTGCCATAAGAACCGGATATTTTTACCGGCAAATAATAGGAGCTGTATCCTCGACAATATTTTTCGGAAGTATAATTTTCAACAAGAACCCTGGCCTGGCTCCCAATAAAACGCCTGGCGTATTCTTGCGCCTGTTTTTTTCCCAGGCTGCGTAATTTTTTGCTTCGGGAGGCAGCAATATCTCCCGGGATTTCATCCTTAAAGGTGGCAGCCCGGGTTCCCGGACGTTTACTGTACCTGAAGACATGCAGATCAGAAAACTCTGCTTCCTCCACAGTATCCAGTGTTTGTTTGAAGTCAGCCTCGGTTTCCCCCGGAAAACCCACAATTAAATCAGTACTTATCGCAAAATCCGAATCATAACTGCGACACTTTTCTATTGTATCTAAATATTCCCGTTTATTGTAGCTGCGACCCATCCGCTGTAAAATTTTATCCGAACCACTCTGAAGCGGCAAATGCAAATGATCACAAAACTTCGAGGCAGTAGAAATTTTCTCTATCAATCTTTTACTGGCATCCTGGGGTTCCAGAGAGCTGAGTCGAAACCGAACTTCGTGACTAAAACTGATATTTTCTATTTTTCTTACGAGAGTTTCTAAATTGCCTGCATCACCGGCAAAATCAACTCCGTACTGACCGAGATGAATCCCGGTAAAAACAATCTCAGTATATTTTTCTTCCTCAACAAGACGAACCACTTCCTCCAGCACTCGCCGGAGTGGCATACTTTTCAGTTCATTTCGAATATAGGGGACTATACAATAGGAACAAAAATCCCTGCATCCGTCCTGTATCTTTAAAAACTTACGAGTTCGAAAATTTATTCCCGCCTCTCCCATGCCGGAAACAAAATCGGAAGAATCTCTTATAAAACCAGGAATTTCCCGCTTCCTCTGACCGGGAAACAAATAATCTATTTCAGGCAGACTATCCGATATCTCATCTTGAGCCAGTTTCGCATAACAACCGGTAAAAATCACCTTCAGTTCAGAATTATTTTTTTTCAGCCTGCGCACAAGTTTGCGGGCTGTCGCTTCTGCCGCTGTGGTAATCGAACAGGTGTTTAAAACAAATACATCCGGATTAGCATCCGGAGCAACAAGGTCAAAACCCAGTTCAATAAAACGGTTCATCAGACTCTCCGATTCGGCCTGATTAGCCCTGCAGCCCAATGTTTTTACAGCTATTTTCATTTTCCCAACTCCATAGTGATTGCTTTTAGCTGACATTATTTTAACATAAAATAGGCTGTGTTTTTAACCTTGAAGAAAAGAACGGCTGTAATTTAACCCGGCCTTCGGGCTTATAGAACTCTAATGGCTCTAAAACAGTCTGTGAAATTGAACCTGTTGATTACAACCTGGTTTATTTGTCCATTCAAGCCTGAGGGCTGTCCCGCAGGGACACCTTATGCTAAGAAATCTCTGATTTCGTGCATAAGGTGGGTTAAGTGGGCAGAAAAAAATGTTATGATAAATCCGGTCAGTTCAACAACTTTAAAACCTATGTTGATCGGGTTTAACTGTAGAATTTATTCTGGCTGATATATTTTCAAAATCAGGGAACAGGAGTGAATAAAATGTTAAACAAAACAGCTTTGATCAGCGGGGCCTCGCGGGGATTGGGGCGACATATTGCCCGAGAATTCACACTGCACGGCTTCAACACACTACTTTGCGCACGGGATACAGAAGTTCTGCGGGAACTCACCGATGAATTGAATGAACTTGACCCCGGCGACAGCATCGCACTGCCGATTGATTTTCACAAACCGCCCACTCTTAAGGATATCGAAGAAGCTGTCCCCCGCCAGTGGCCGCCTATCTCTGTTTTGATAAATAACGCCGGTTATTACAATCCATCTCCACTGAAAGACTTAGACCTTAAGGAGTTCCGGAAACATATGGAAGTGAACTGCGAGGGTCCTTTCCTGTTGATGAAACAACTTCTGCCGGCCATGGCAGAGCGCAGGGAAGGGTTCGTATGTAATATACTTGCCGGCGGAGCAGTGAAGACTGCCGTCGATCACAGTGCTTTCAACGCTTCCAAGTTTGCCCTGCGGGGTTTAACCCGCAGCCTGGCCCGGGAGTTTCAACACCGCCGGATTCATATGACCGGACTTGTTATTGACGGGGAAATAGACAGCCCCAAAAAACGCAAGCAGTACCCTGAACGTAACCCGGAAACTTTCCTTGATCCCGCCTCCATAGCACGGGAAATTCTCCATCTGTATCAGCAACCTCCCGATGCCTGGTCACTGGAAATGGACCTTAGACCGCACCGGGCTTTTCAGGACTAACCAGTTATATGAATCACAACAAAAAACCAACTATAAGTCTCTTAAACCAGGATTGTCTGGAAGGAATAAAAGATCTGGAAGCTAAATCAATTGATCTCGTAGTAACCTCTCCGCCTTACAACCTGGGTATTGACTACAACATCTACGACGACAACCAGTCGCGAAAAAGCTATCTGAGCTGGATGAAAGAATGGGGGCAAGAAGTAAAAAGGGTTCTTTCAGATGAAGGCTCGGTTTTTTTAAACCTCGGCTCCAAACCATCCGATCTGTGGGTTCCACATGAAGTCCTGTTTGCCCTCCGGGATGTTTTTGAATTGCAAAATGAAATCCACTGGATCAAATCCATCGCGGCCGAAATAGAGACTGAAAACGCCGAAGAAAACATCAACTTCGGCCATTACAAACCCGTGAACAGCAACCGGTTTATAAATCAGTGCCAGGAATACATCTTTCATCTAACAAAAAACGGTGATGTCAAACTGGACCGGCTGGCTGTGGGGGTTCCCTACAAACACAAATCAAATGTTTCGCGATGGAAATCGAACGACCGGGACCTGCGCTGCCGGGGCAACACCTGGCTTATACCCTACAATACCATAAACAGCCGGGTTAAAGATCGCCCCCACCCGGCCAGCTTTCCCCCGGCTCTGGCCAAAATGGCCATGCAACTGCATGGCACAGATAGAATAAAACGGGCAATGGACCCCTTCCTCGGTATAGGCTCCAGCGCACTGGCCGCCCAAAAACTGGGTATCGATTTTATCGGCTTTGAAATAGATAAACAGTACCTGCAGACCGCACGCAGACGATTAAAAAACCGACAACCGGAATTATTTTAAATAACAGGTTGCTGTTATTTATCTGAATAATCGGCTATAATAACTATCTCGCCTGCGGGAATAATATTTTTCCCAAATATGAAAAACAGGCAAATTATATTAAAGGATGTATAAGTAATGGCTAAAGGTACGGTTAAGTGGTTCGATGAGAAAAAGGGGTTTGGGTTTATAGAACAGGACGAGGGAGAAGATCATTTCGTCCATTTTTCTGAGATAAAAGATGAGGGTTTTAAAAAACTCGAAGATGGCCAGCGGGTGGAGTTTGAAAGTGAAAAAACCAATAAAGGGCTTTCCGCTGTCAATGTTAAACCTGCTTCCAACGGACAGAAAAAAGAACTACCAGAAAAAAAACAGAAAACCAAACAAGAACCAGTACCCGTGCCGAAAGAAAAACCGGTAACAGAAACTTTTAAAGAACTGGGGCTGGAAAATTTTGTCCGGCAGGAACTTGTTAACGCCGGGTTTGAAGAGCCACGGCCAATACAGGTTCAGACAATTCCGCCAGTCCTGGAAGGACGCGACATCGTAGGTTCGGCCCCTACCGGAACCGGAAAAACGGCCGCTTTTCTGCTGCCGATGTTTCAAAAACTGGCCGGTGAAAGTTCCGGTGAACCGCGCGGTTTAATTCTCGCGCCGACACATGAGCTGGCCGACCAGATCTGCCAGGAAGCCAGACTGCTCAGCCAGGATATGGACCTCGTAATTGAAAGTGTCTACGGAGGCACGGATATCTACGACGAAATGGACCGTTTGAAAGAACGGATGGACGTACTGGTGGCCTGCCCGGGTCGTTTGCTCGACCACGTCGGCAGATTTACCGTCAAACTGAGAGATGTCGAAATATTTGTTTTAGATGAAGCCGACCGGATGTGCGACATGGGATTTTTACCCGATATAAAGAAAATAATGGTAAAACTGCCGAAAAGACGTCAGAACCTCTTTTTCTCGGCTACAATCCCTGACCCGATTCAGAAGCTTGCTGATCAGATCCTGGAAAACCCATTCAAAGTTTCGGTCGGCCACCAGGCCCCGACGAAGACTATCTCCCACTACGTAGTCGAGGTAGCGGGCAATAAGAAATTTAAAACTCTTAAAAAATTTCTAAATAAAAAAGAACTCGAATCTGTAATCGTATTCTGCCGGACCCGCAATACCGTCCGCAAAACCACAAAAAAACTGCGAAAAATCGGCATCGACGCCTGCGCACTGCAGGGAGGAATGGATTCTATCGCCCGAGAAGCGACAATATCGGGTTTCCGGCGCAAAAGTTTCCGGGTGCTAATCGCAACTAACGTAGCGGCCAGAGGTCTGGATATTCAACATATATCCCACGTGATAAACTATGATATACCAGAGGAACCCGACGTTTATACACACCGCATAGGACGGACAGGCCGCTCCGGCGCTTCCGGAGTCGCCTACACATTCGTAACTCCCCGCGACCGCCAGGCTATCCAGGCGATTGAAAAAACAATTGGCTACAAAGTCGATCGACTGACCGATTTTTAAAATCTGGTAGCATTCTACCCGTTCTCATACTTCTAAATATACAGACACACATAAGAATCCCAACCTATATCCCCCACATCCAACATTCTTACGCTTGAAATCGCTCAGAACAAGACGAAGTAAAACTATAGTTTTACTTTTTAACGAAAACATAGTATATTTATAGTGTGTATTTAAGGAGGCTTGTAACTATGGATTCTAAAGCAAACAGTCTTTCCAGTCAAACCGGGTTGTTAATTAAAGATTTTCGGGAAAAACAGGGGTTTACTCAAAAGCAGTTAGGGAATAGTTTGGGTGTAACCAGGCAGGCTATTTATGCCGTCGAACAGGGCCACCGAAGATTAACACTGGAACATCTGGATAAAATTTTAGACATTCTTGGCTATCAGCTTGAGATTCTGCCCCGAAGCAATAATCCGGTTAGCCGTTCTATATATCCCCTCCAAAGCTTAACGGAAGTTGCTCAACGTGTACGCGCGAGTCAAAAAACAGATTTTCGTTATGCACTGCGAGAACTGTACCGTTATATTGCCCATAAAAAAGATCCTTTATCTATAATGAAAGAACCTGTTTCGTCTGGCGACCGGCGACGGGATGCTTATCTTGCCGGGGTCGCCGAAGGGATTGCCCGCTACTATAACTGGGCCGTTCCCCACTGGGTGAATCGCGATTATTACATTTTATCGGAACCATATTTCCCGGGTGCTCCTGAGGGAATGAAAATTCCACTGCTACAAATTTCTCCCGCCTATTTTCGAGTTAAAAATATTTTTGTCGATGATTCGGCAGTTGTTGGGTCACTCAAGAAATTTAAAGAGTCCGATAAAAATAGAGGTGTGAAAAATGAGTGAACATAATAATCAGCTAAAATTTAGCCAGCAGGAACTAAAACAGCTCTTGCTGGATTTAAACAAAGAGTTAAAAAAAGAACAAATCAGAGGAGAAATATGTATTTTAGGCGGGGCAGTTATGTTACTGGCCTGGAACTCCCGAGAATTAACCCGTGATATTGATGCTGTATTTAAACCCGAAAAATTAATAAAAAATGCAGCAGAAAAAGTAGCACACTCCAATTCTCTGGGAAAAATAATTCCACTCGACTGGCTAAACGACGGTGTAAAAGGGTTCATTGACAAACCACCTGAACCCAACAAACAAAAACTGCTTTATGATTTCAGCCATTTAAAAGTTATGCATCCGCCTGCCGAATATTTGATAGCGATGAAATCATATGCAGCTCGGGTGGGGGAAGAAACAGCAGATTCAAAAGACCTTAAATTTTTAATGAAAAAAATGAATATTCAAAAAGCAAATGAAGTTATTGACATTGTCGAAAAATACTATCCCAACCGCCAATTACCGGCAAAAACAAAATTCTTTATTGAAAGTGTTGCCGAAGAATTATCAAATGAGAAAGCAGAAAAAGAT
>CAYTSZ010000123.1:0-6595 GCA_964440635.1 uncultured bacterium | reverse complement strand
CGATCATGGAGACCGATTATCGAGTGATTCCGCATCTGGTTGTTAGTGCCACCTCTCGTTCGGATGAACTACAGACAGTCATTGACGCTTTTTCGGTTGTTGATTTTGAGCGTGTTGTTGTGACCAAGCTCGATGAGACCAATAAACACGGGATGATCTATAATCTGTTAAAGAAGATGGATTATCCGATTTCTTATTTGACTAATGGTCAGGAGGTTCCCGGTAATCTTGAACTGGCGGAATCTTCCCGGGTGGCCGAACTGATAATGGCGGAAGCTGATTAAAATGACCGATCAGGCGCAAAAGTTGCGAGAAATGGTAGAAGGGGATGAACCGGCCGGGCCGCGTCCACTGGAAGATTCTTTATCCCGGGCCGAGGTTATCGCTGTTACCAGCGGCAAGGGGGGGGTGGGAAAAAGTAATGTCGCTGTAAACCTTGCCGTGGCTATGGCTCGCAGCGGACTTGAGGTGGGGGTGGTTGATATGGACCTGGGTCTTGCCAATGTAAATTTGTTGACCGGAGTCACACCTACCTATAATCTTTTCCATGTTTTTGAAGGGAAAAAAGAGATGAAGGATATTGTTGCTGACGGTCCCTCCGGTATTAAACTGGTGGCTGGCGCTAACGGTCAGGAAGAACTGGCCAATCTCACTACCAAACAGTGCGAGCGTTTTTTAAGTGGGATGGGCGACCTTGATCAGATGGTGGATATCCTTATTGTGGACACTGCTGCTGGTTTGTCAGAAAGTGTGTTACAATTTGTTTGTGCGGCCGATAAATCCCTGGTTGTTACCACGCCGGAACCTACAGCCATCGCGGATGCTTATGCGGTCATTAAGACTGCTCTGAAACGTAACAGGAACGTGGATCTCAATCTAATAATCAACAGGGCCCGCAGTATTATGGAAGCCAAAAAAGTGGGTGACAAAATGCAGGATATAGGAAGTAATTTTTTAAACGTATCCCTGCGAGTACTGGGATATATGGTTGAAGATAATGATGTCCCCCGTTCGGTCCGCAAAAGAGTTCCGTTTTATGTAAAGTTTCCCGAAGGTCGTCCCGCGCAGTGTATACAGCATATGAGCAAACGTCTCCAGGGAAAGGCCAGGTTGCAGAAACCAGAAGGAATCAGGGGCTTTTTCAGCAAGATTGTGGACTGGGTAAATTGAAAAGAGAAATTCGGGATATTCTTCTTGACTGGCTCTCTTCCGAAGAGACGGTCACAGAGGAAAAAATACGTGGAATTCGCCGGAAGTGTGCCTACGAAGGGGAAGATTCCTCCGCTCGAGTTTTGATGCGGGTGGAAAAAAATGTGCAGGATTCAGTTGACGATCCGTTTAGACCGTTGCGGGATTTTTTTCGGCGTGGTCACGAAAAAAAGGTTACGCTTGAGTTGGAAATGGCTGAAAATGAAATGTTTCCCGATCTGCGTCGTCGGGTATGCAGCAGGATGGCAGAAAAAGTAGAAGCGGGTGTGGAGTTTTTATCCGAAAACAGGGTAAGGATAACTATGGCCGACGAAAAAGACAAACCTCTGTTTCTTTCCCTGTATAACTGGGAAAATTAGAATAATATAATAAGTGGAGAGATTATAGAAAATGATTTTCAAGTCTGTTCTCGCAGGTCTCGCCGCCGGAGTTATAGTCCTCGGGTTTAATATATTTTCCGGTCTCATGCTCTGGCGTATATTGCTGACACGTACTTTGATTGCAATGTTTGGAGTGGGATTTGCCGTAGGGACCGCTATTAAAGCAACAAATATTCTTATGGAGACAACAGAGAGCAAAGGTCGGAATCGGATGGCAGCTACCACCCAGAAGATGGAACCTGAAACAACCGCTGGCCGGGAAAGCATGAGCAAGACTTCTGAGGTTGAAAAAGCTTCGAAACCAGAGGAAGAACACCTTGAGGAGGGTGAAACACCGGATTTTCAGCGTGACACTTCCGTCAGCGAGCCGCGTGATAAATCGGAACTCGAAGATCAGGATGCTGCTAAAATCGCAGATCTTATTTCGGGTAATATGGGAGAGGAATGAAGCTTTGCTGACGGATTGCTTTATTTTATATATAACTAAAAATATAATAGTATCTGTGGTTTTCCCACATAGTAAATATTGTAGTCGGGGCTAACTGGGTAGACAGCAGGGCTTGATTTCTCTAAAATATTTTTAGAACTGAAGTTTAGTTTTAAATAAGGAGTTTCCTATGGCAGTAAAAAAACTTGAAAATGAGATGGAATACTGGGAGAGATATAAAGAGGAGGGGGATATGACCGCCCGGGATGATCTTATCGTCCAGTATGCTCCTCTCGTCAAACATGTTGTTGGTAAAATAGCTAAAAAAATGCCCCCCAATGTTGAATTCGATGATCTGATAGGATATGGAACGCTGGGGTTGATTGATGCAATTGAAAAATATGATCACACCCGGGGGATTAAATTCAAAACTTATGCTATTCCCCGTGTTCGCGGAGCGGTTCTTGACGAACTAAGAGCCAGGGACTGGATTCCTCGTTCTATACGTCGTAAGGCTCGGCGGGTACAAAATGCGATCAGTGAGCTTGAAAACAGGCACGGTCGCGCTGTTTCGAACGAAGAGATAGCCGTGCACATGGGAATGGAAAAAGAAGATCTGGATGATCTGCTGATGGAAATCAGTGGCACCAGCCTGCTTTCTCTTGACGAAATGTGGGATGTCAATGACGGCGATGATGAGGTTAGTATTCAGGATGCGGTGGAAGGCAAAGCCGAATATCAGCCGGATAATATTGTTGATGAGGAAGAACTGAAAAATTTGCTGGGTGACGCTATCAAGAAGCTTCCCGAAAAGGAAAGAATAGTTATAACCCTTTATTACTATGAAGATCTTACACTGCGAGAAATCGGGGAAGTGCTTGATGTCACCGAGTCGCGTGTTTCTCAGATACACAGCAAGGCCACGGTTAGCTTGAGAAGTAAACTCTCTGAATTTGAAGAAGCCTGCACTGATGTCTTATAGTATATACAGGAACTGATTTTATAATTATTTTGAGCTGGGAATATAAATATTGGTTCGGGTTTTTTAAATTTAATCGCTCGTAAGTGATTACTATCGCTTTGAGCGGATTTGAAGGTGACGGCTATGCCTTTTTCTCCAATTGATTTGCAGGTTGCCGTTCAGCAGGCCGGGAGAATTGCGAACGAAGTGGCTGCTGAGCAGGAAGCTCCGGAAAACGCCCGCGCAGATCGGGCTAAGGAAGAGATTAAAGAGCGAAAACTGGAAGAAAATACAGCCGATGAATCAGGCGATATGAAAGAAAACGATGCTATAGGAGAAGAACCCGAGGGAAGTAACCAGGGATATCATTCTTCTGGTGGCCCAGAAGAGGAAGAAGAGGAGGGAAAAGCCCCTCCGTCAAAACCGGATTCTCCCGCTGTGGGTAACTATCTGGATGTTACCTCCTGATCTGTAATAGTTTTTCGCTCTTGTAACCAGAAATTTTGAGTGAAAAAGTTCTGTCGTAAATACGTAATCAGGAGGATGTAAGTTGGTTTACCTTAGTTTCTTCATGTCATTTTTTGCTCTGTTGGCAGTGGCCTATTTTTATTGGAAATTTCGTCGCCGACAGCAACTGTCTACCGACCAGCTTTCCAGCCGTATAAGCAGCCTGCTTGCCGAGTTCAATTCTGTTTCTGCGACTAATGTTGATCTGCTTGATGATCGAATAAACGAACTGCGTCGCGTGGTTGAGCTTGCTGATCTTAAAGCGAAGAAACTTAATCGGCTGGTGGACAGCGTCGAGGGGACTACGAAATCTTTGAGTAAGTTTCGGGCTGCTTCCGTTAATCCTGCGGAGGAGGCTTCTAAATCTCGTCGTGAAAAAGTAATTGAACTTGCCCGGCAGGGATGCGGGGCGCAGGAAATCGCCCGAAGAACCGGAATAAGGAAAGGTGAGGTTTCAGTTATTCTTCGCTTGAATCGCTCACGGGTTAGCGGTTAAATGTCGCGGCCTATTTTAATTGAACAGAAAAAAAACGGGCAGGGTAGTCTCCTGGAGCGTATTGTTAAAAATTATAGCCGCCGGGAAGTCCATCTCATTTTCGGGGGGGAAGAACTTTATGAAGTTACAGAACGGCAGAACTATTTTGCCGTCTATTTTGAGCCCCGTTTGGCCCAGCGTGATCAGCTTTACTGGCTGAATAATTATCCGGGTTATATAATTGGAGTTCTAAACCGTAAGATTAATGAGGATTTTTTGAAGCAGTTTATTGAAGCCGGTATGGATGATTTTATCTATAAACCCTATCAGCCGGAAAGAATCGGGAGGCAAATTGAAAATCGCGAAGCTTATATAAGCGGTTAATGGTATAGTTTTTTTATCGTCGCAGGATAGTAAGTTTGAGTCAACAAATTTAATAATGAAGTGTGATTTTGATGAGAAGTATGACAGGATTTGGCGAGTCAGCACTCGAAAGAGACGGTTCATACGTGGAAGTTGAAATTTCTTCCCTGAATCGTCGTTATTCTAATATTAAAGTTAATATTGAAGCCCATCCGGCTCTTGAACGTAAGATTGCAAGTTTCGTTAAGAAAAAAATTGAACGTGGGTCAATTGAGATCAAGGTTGAAAGTAATCTCCTGGGGGGGGATGAAGTACCCCGGGTAGACTCTGATATGCTTCAGAAATACCTGAAAGTTATTGATGAGAATATAGGCAATGATCAGTCCGTTGTAGCTGAAATAACGGTGGGAGAACTCCTGAATTTGCCGGGGGTTCTGGAAATTAAAAAAGTACACAGGGATTCCGAAACAACAAACAGTATGATATTCGATGCCGTAAAAGAAGCGCTGTCGGAATTGATTGAAATGCGTGAGGTTGAAGGGGCAGCCCTGGAAAATGATCTGAGAGAATATAAAAATAATATAGGTGCCTATCTGAAAAAAATAGAGGATATGGTTCCTGCAGCTCTGGAAAAATATAGATCAAGGATTCTTGAATCTGTGGAGGCTTTTCTGGAATTGCCTGAAGATGAATTAAGTCAGAGGCTGGAGGACGAACTTAAAGTTTATGCGGACAAATGTGATATAAGTGAGGAAATATCCCGTATGAAAAGCCATATAAAACAGTTTGATAATTACCTCGAAAAGGATGGCCCGGTCGGTAAAAGTATAGAATTTTTACTGCAGGAGCTACAAAGGGAGATAAATACAATAGGGGCCAAAGCGAATGACGCCTCTATAAGTCAGGTCGCAGTCGATATAAAATCAGAGCTGGAGAAATGCCGGGAGCAGGTGAAAAATGTCGAATGAAATCTCAAGGTGAACTTAATTTACTGGATCTTATTGGATACGATGAACCCCCGCTTCTTTTGATAATGTCGGCCCCTTCCGGCGCCGGCAAGTCCACGATCTGCCGGCGGCTGCTGAATCAAAACAAAAACCTGGTTTTTTCTGTTTCCACTACCACTCGCTCACCACGGGTTGATGAGGTTGATGGCCAGGATTATCATTTTGTTGAGGAAGATGTTTTTAAAAAAATGATCCGGGAAAATGCTTTCCTTGAATGGGCTAACGTGCACGGGGAGTATTATGGAACTTCTCGCCAGGCTGTAATTGACGAGTTAAAACGGGGTAAAGACGTCATGTTGGATATTGACGTCCAGGGAGGGAAACAGATTAAAAAACTTTATCCCGAGGCTGTTATGGTTTTTATTGCTCCACCGAGCATGGAAGAGCTGGAGTCCAGACTTCGTAACAGGAATACGGAAACTGAAGAAGAAATTAAAAAGAGGCTGGAAAATTCACGGGGCGAACTTATGGAACTGGGTAATTATGATTATCTGGTGGTCAACGAGTCAGTAGAAAAAGCAGTGAGTCGTCTGGAAGCTATACGCACGGCTGAGAAAACTCGTCTGGAAAGAATAAAAAGAGGGAGGCCCGGATTATGAAATCAGACGCTGTTTTTTCTGCCTGTAGACCCTTGCAAAACAAAAGAGTTTTGCTGGCCGTGACCGGTAGTATAGCGGCCTGTAAAGCTGATAGAATAATTAAGGAACTGAAAAATTTCGGGGCGGAAATTCAGGTTTTGCTAACTGAAGCCGGGGCCCGGTTCTTTCCGCCCCAGACTGCCGGGGCTTTGACAGAAAGACCTGTTCTTTGTGATATGTGGTCCGACAGCAGTCCCGGTGAGATGATTCATCTGGAAGCGATAGAAAATTCGGATCTTGTCCTTGTCGCTCCGGCAACTGCTAACAGGCTATTGCAGATAAAACATCCTACCGCCAGCGATCTATTGAGCACGGTAATCACAGCGTTTCAAGGACCTGTTTTTTATGCTCCGGCTATGAATCCACGTCTCTGGAAAAATCCCGAGGTTCAAAAAATAAACCGGAAATTTGGTGATAAAATCATACCTCCTGTAGACGGGGTGATGGCCTGTGGTGACCACGGGCCGGGCCGGCTGGCTGAACCACCACTGATTGTGGAAAAATTAATAGAAAAACTGTGGCCCGATCTGTTTGCGAAAGAAAAGTGGATTATCAGTGGTGGGGGGACAAAGGAACCCTGGGACGATATACGTTATCTTTCGAATCGTTCGAGTGGCCGGATGGGGGA
>CAYTSZ010000122.1:0-6739 GCA_964440635.1 uncultured bacterium | reverse complement strand
GCCAGCCCATGGCTGTATAAACCCGAAAACAAGACATGACACATCCTCACCCATCGGGCGGAGAGGAGACACCATGACTCTCTGACGGTATTCTGTATGTCCCAGAACCCTGGAGGGGCGCCTTCCGGCGAGGACATATGGTCGGATATTGCAAGGCCAATCATAACGCGCTGTACGATCAGCGAACAACGATGACAAACCCTCCATGGGAAATGGTGGGACATACAGTCCTCGCAGTGGCCAGGATGGCCACGAGAATGAGTTAGAGAGATATGGTGTTTTCGATCAAGAATCGCTCAACTTAGGTAACAATAACTTCGCCAGTTCGTGCCCCCGCGCTGTGATCAACAGATTTTGACTTTGATGTTGCAGTTGCTCCTTGTCTCCCATTCCCCCTGTCTCCTTGTCTGTTTTTACCTCTGTGTCCTCTGTGGTGAAAAATGTTTTTGACTTTGATTTTTCTTTGTCGTTGTCCACTTGTCCGCTTCATCCTCAGTGGTAAACTCGGTATAAATTTTATTTTTAACTTAACCTTTTCTACCATTCGACCGAAAAATAAGATAGACATAACAGGGAATGCCGCTTAGACGCAGCAGTTATGACAGGGAGTCAGACGGGAAAATAAAACGGGAGTCAAAAACAGTGGAGAAGTTAGTCATTCATGGTGGACAAAAATTAGAGGGAGAAATTTTAATCAGCGGCGCCAAAAACGCTGCATTGCCGCTGATGGCCGCCACTATTCTTGCCGCCGATGAGGTTCATCTCACCAACCTTCCCGATCTTAACGATATCAGAACAATGGAACTTTTACTCCAGCAACTGGGAGCAAAAACCACCCAGGAAAACCAGGGGCTTACTATTGACACCACCGGGCTGGATGATTTTGATGCTCCCTACGAGCTGGTAAAACGGATGCGGGCCTCGGTTCTTGTTCTTGGCCCGCTACTGGCCCGCTGCGGAGAAGCAAAGGTTTCCCTCCCGGGCGGCTGTGCAATCGGTTCACGGCCCATAGACCTGCATCTTTCCGGTCTGGAAGCGATGGGGGCTGAGATAGATCTGGAGCAGGGGAGCATCCATGCCCGGGCAAAACAATTAAAAGGAGCAGAAATATATCTTGATTTCCCATCGGTCGGGGCAACGGAAAACCTGATGATGGCTGCAGTCGGTGCGGAGGGAACAACAGTTATTGAAAACTGCGCCTGTGAACCGGAGTTGATTGATCTTGCTAATTTTCTCAATGAGATGGGCGGCAGAGTCAGCGGAGCCGGCAGTGATAAGCTCGTAATAGAAGGCGTCGCCGAACTGCACGGAGTGGAACATAGAATAATTCCCGACAGGATAGAAACCGGCACTTATTTGCTGGCCGGGGCCATTACTGGCGGCAGCGTCACAACCATTAACTGTGAACATTCTCATCTGCATGCGGTTTTGAATAAATTGCGTCAATGTGGTGTGGAGCTGACAGTTACCGCCAGCGGTGAAATAACGGTCGATATTGAAAAAAGACCCAGATGTGTTGATATCGTGACCATGCCCTATCCCGGTTTCCCGACCGATATGCAGGCCCAGTTTACCGCTCTGCTTGCCTTTGGCCGGGGAACATCGACAATTAAGGAAACAATCTTTGAAGATCGTTTCATGCACGCCCTTGAATTACAGCGGCTTGGTGCCGATATTAAAATAGACGGCAATTATGTCACCATCACCGGTGTGGACGCTCTGGAAGGGGCCCCGGTAATGGCCACTGATCTTCGAGCCTCGGCGGCCCTGGTTCTGGCCGGTCTTGCCGCTAACGGAAAAACTGAAGTTAGAAGAATATATCATCTTGATAGAGGATATGAAAATTTGGAGAAAAAATTAAATGCTATTGGCGCCAGCGTTAAGCGTCAGAAAGATGAGGGATTCTAAATGATTCGCGGTCTTTATATCGGTGCGAGTGGCATGGTTGCCACCCAGCAGCGAATGGATGTTATTTCCAATAATCTATCTAACTCTAACACTACCGGCTACAAGGAAGTAAATATTGTAAACAAAGCTTATCCTAAAAAAGATCTGGTCCGGACTGACGACAACCTCCAGGATTTACCGAGAGGGACAATTGATAAGCGTCCCCCGATCGGGAGTCTGAATACCGGAGTCGCTTCGGACGGTACCTATACCAATTTTCGCCAGGGTCAGCTACGGGGCACGGAAAATCCTTTTGATCTTGCACTTGAGGGAGAAGGTTTCTTCGTTGTGGAAAGAGAAAATGGTCAAGAGGCCTACACCAGGGATGGAAGTCTTACCGTGAGTTCAAACAACGAACTTGTTACTACGCGTGGCCATCGGGTACTGGGTCAGGAAGGGCCGATTACAATACCCCCGAATATGGAAAGAATTAGTGTCACAGGAAGAGGACAAATAGTTGATCAGGACAATAATATACTTGGTAATCTCCGGGTTGCCCAGTTTGAAAATCCAATGAAGTTGGAACAACTGGGACGTAATATGTTCAGCCAGGGTGAAGCAAATAATTTAATAGATAACCCGCAGAACTATAAAATTCATCAGGGACAACTGGAAAGGTCAAACGTAAATGCAATCCAGCAGATGATAAATATGATTGAAGTTAACAGACATCATGAAGTGCAATCAAAAGTGATCAAACAACAGAACAAACTACTTGGTCAGGCTATAAGTAAAGTCGGCCGGGCATGATTTTTAAAATCTTTAGTGAGGTGTATTAACTATGATTCGCAGTCTATTTAACGGTGCGACAGGAATGAGGGCCCAGCAGTTTAACGTTGATATTGTTTCCAACAACCTTGCCAACGTTAATACCAACGGTTACAAAAGAACGCGTGCTGATTTTGAAGATCTTTTTTACGAACATCTGAAAGTCCCCGGATCACCTTCGGCTGAAGCCACCGAGCACCCGACCGGTATTGCGGTTGGTATGGGGGTAAGATGTGGAGCAACCTCCAAGGTATATTCACAGGGGAATGCAAGAAAAACAGAAAATCCTCTCGATGTAATGATAAAAGGAGACGGATTTTACCAGATTATGCAGCCCGACGGTTCAATCGCTTATTCTCGTGATGGGAGTTTTAAAATGGATGGTGACGGAGATATTGTCACCTCCAGCGGTCTTTATCTTGAACCCCAGATTACGATTCCAGAGGATGCAACAAATGTTACCATCCGTGGCGATGGTACGGTTTCAGCCCAGGTACCCGGCAACGCCGAACCGCAGCAGGTGGGACAGATTGAGGTGGCTAATTTTGTAAATCCGGCCGGTCTTCGCAACATCGGTTCTAACCTGCTAAAGGAAACCACTGCCTCCGGGGCACCCCAGGTTGTTACTCCTGGCACCGAAGGTTCTGGTGAGTTGCAGCAGGGATTTATAGAATCCTCCAATGTGGATGTTATTGAGGCGCTGACGGATCTTATCGCCATGCAGCGTGCATATGAATTTAATCACCGCACGATTCGAACTTCTGACAAGATGCTTGCTCGTGCCACTACACTGCTTCAATAATGAATAAGTTTAGAAGTGGCAGACCGGCTGGCTGGTTGTTGCTGGCCGTTTTGTTTTCCATCGGTCTGTGCGGAGGCTGGTTCTCTGAACCGGTTTCCGCGGCAGATTCACCCGCAGTAACTCTGAAAGGGCGGGTGAAGATTTCTTTTCCTCCGTTGATGCTTACGGACATAATTAAGGAGGATAAGCTGCCGTCAGGATTATCGGATATTTATCTCGGTGATATTCCCGCCGTCGGTAAAGGTAAGTTCATAAACCGGTCCGATGTGATTATTGCTGCCCGTAAACAGGGTAAAACGGTACCTGAATTTCTGGGGCCGAATATGCGCAGCCACATTGTAAGACCGGCAAAACAAGTTTTGGCGCCGGAGATTAAACCCCGGGTACAAAAGTTACTTGAAAATCATTTTTCCGACCGGAATAAGATCAACATTGAGATCAAAAAAGTTCCCCGCCAGGTTTCTATCCTGCCCGGCGAGTATCAGCTTCAGCTTGCCCGGCGTGATCCCTATCATAGGCTGCACGGTTCGGACTGGTACGGGATTGAGGTCCTGCAGAAAGGAAAGTCCACGGTGAGCTTTCGCGTCCGTGCGGATGTCACTCAATTTGTTAAAGTTCCCACGGCCAGAAAATTGATTATGAATGGCGATGTTATTCGGGCGGAGGATATTGTCTGGGAGGAGCGGGAAAGCGGTTCCATATACGGGGGGGTTATAACCGATACAAAATCTGTTCTTGGTTTTGAAACAAAACGTTCCTTTCGGGCCGGCCAGGTTATTGAAAAACGTGCTCTTGAGCGCCCGCTGGCCGTGAAAAGGAATAAACCGGTGACCATAAAATACAGTTTCAACGGTATAAATGTTAATGCCCGCGGTATCGCCCAGGGAAGCGGCGCAATCGGTGAAAAAATAGTTGTAGAAAATAGCTCAAGTGATGAGCGGGTTTATGCCGAAATTATAGATAAGAGGACGGTGCAGGTTATCAATGAAAATAATTAAAAAAATTATTGCAGTTAATTGTGTTTTTTTACTGTTATTTACCTTCCCAACTTCGGCTCTGGCCACCTCGCTGTGGCAGACAGCCGATCGCCAGGAATCTATGTACAGAGATGAAGTGGCAGTTGAAGTGGGGGATATTCTGATGATTGTTGTTTCAGAATCTTCAATAGCCAAGACTGATTCCAATCGGGAAAAAGACAAAGATATTTCTGTTGGTGGTAGCTCCGGGCAGCATCGCGAAGATGCCACTTTTTTTAATGACCTTGTTTCCTGGATACCGATTTTTGGTGTTTCATTCAGCGGAAAGTCCTCCATCGACTCGGAGCGTACTTCCGATATGTCAGGAACCTTGAACACACGGATGTCCGTGGTGGTTGATGATATCAGCGCCGGGGGTATTTTGAATCTGCGGGGAACCAGGGAGATAAAGATTGAGGATGAAATTAAGACCATGAAATTTAAAGGGAATGCTCGTAAGACGGATGTCCTTGCCAACAATACCATTCCTTCCGATCGTATAGCAAATGCTGAAATTCATTACGAAAGTCGTATCGGAGAGCAGGAAGGGAAACCGAGAGGTCTTATTGGTCGGACATTTGTATTTATTAAAAATGTTCTTTTCTGGTAATCGAGATTGAATGGGAGGAAATTGAAATGAAAAAACAGATATTTACAGTAATAACAATTTTTATTATCGCCCAGCTCATTATAAGTCCCGTCCGGGCCCGGATGCAGGTCCCGCTAAAAAACATAATCAGAATAGACGGGGTTCGTGAAAACCAGTTGCGCGGATTTGGACTTGTTGTTGGTCTGGATGGTACCGGTGATGGTGGTATCGATTTTGTTAACCGCTCAATCGCCAATGCCCTTTCGCAGATGGGGATAAAAATAGATGATCCGGCCAATGCCCAACTGGATAATGTGGCTGCTGTTATGCTTACCGCGACTCTTCCACCTTTTAAAAAACCGGGCGATAAAATAGATGTAACCGTAAGTTCAATCGGCAGCGCCGATGACCTGTCCGGCGGAATTTTACTTCAAACACCACTACAGGCCGGTAACGGTAAAGTATATGCCGCTGCCCAGGGTGCGATAACTAAAGGTGGAGCCGGCGACGGCCGTCATCTTACTACCGTGCGTATTCCCGGTGGGGCCATAGTCGAAACCGAAGTTCCGTTTCAGTTCGTGGGAGAGGACTTCCGGATCAGTCTGCAGTTGAACAACGGTGATTTCACCACGGCCACCAGAGCTGCCGAGGCCATTAATACTAAATTTGATATGAAACTGGCCCGGGCCCAGAACTCAAATAGTGTCCGGGTTATTATTCCTGAAAATTACAGAAATGACCCCGTCCGCTTTATCGCCATAATTGAAAACATTCGCATCAATCCCGGTGCTAAAAATAAAGTAATCATAAATGAACGAACCGGGACAGTGATAATGGGTGATGAAGTATCGGTTCGCCCGGTAGCTATTTCACACGGTGATATAAGCCTGCAGGTTGAAAATGGCGGGGGCGGGCAGACCGGTGAGACCGTAGTTTTGCCTGAAAGCACAAATGTGCGCCAGATCGTTGATTCTTTGAATGCGGTCGGTGCTTCCACCGATGCAATAATTGCCATCCTTAACGCCCTGGACCGCGCTGGCGCGCTTAACGCTCCTCTGGAGATAATGTAAATGGATATACATGCCTACAGTCAACTCGGCATTCAGAGCCGCCAGGACGCTCTTTTGAAGAACGCTCGCAATCAGCAGGATAATTCCGAGAGCGACGAAAAATTTGGAATGAAACTGGAACAAAAATTGGGTTACACTCCCGAAGAAAAGGACAAACGTCTCAAGGAGCTGGCCGGTAGTATGGAAGGTATGTTTGTGAATTTGCTCGTTAAAGAAATGAGAAAAACAGTTCCCAAAGACGCCGGGTTAATAAATGGCGGTCAGGCGGAAGAAATATGGCAGCAGCAGCTTGACTCCAGGTATTCCGACCTGTTGGCCCAGAACCACAATCTGGGTCTGGAAGAAGCGATCTACGAACAGATGTCCGCAAAGGTTTAGCCTTTCCCGGTCGCTCTTTTTAGCTGATTTGGTATCCCTTTCAAATTAGTTTAGATTCAAACTTGCCAATAGCTATTACGCCATCCAAACCGGAATCCATCAGCCCTATTATCGCCGTCATTCCGGCCCCTGACGCACACGGATGTGCTAATGCTGCGAACACAAGGAT
>CAYTSZ010000121.1:0-6823 GCA_964440635.1 uncultured bacterium | reverse complement strand
GGCGGCAGCAGTTTTTTCTAACCACAGCCGCAGAGAAAACATTTTTCTCAACCAGTTTTTAAGTTCGCCGGGAGACGGACGAGATTTACCGGACTCAAAGAAATTATTCCAGAAACTGCTCCTGAAGGGCCGCATTTCAAAAACCGAGACTCCCTCGGTCTCGACAGCACTCTCCCCTATTTTTTCCGCCGTCAGAAGCTCAAGGACGCTGTTTACTACCTTCTCGGGTGGAATAGAAGCAACTTCTTTGTCGGGGGCCTGGAGAACGGCACTTTTTTCGCTCCAGGGACCCACCCACATATTTCCCGCCAGATCCAGACAGCTATTATTTCTAATTGAGATAAGATGCAGAGGCCCACTATCCGTGGTTATCGTAAGATCAACAAGATCAGAAAGAAGAACATCCTCCAGCAATGAACTGGTTTTCTCATACCAGGAAAAAAGACGTGAGTCGGGGCCAACAATCTTTTCTATTTTTTTCAACCTCGGAACGTCTCCCGGACCGCCTATCAAACCAATTTCCAGGTTGCTTGCAAGTAATTTTGAAACCACACTCGCGCAGTGTTTAGCCGGCCAGCGTCTTTTTTCCATTCGTGAGCCGGTATTAATCAAAACATGTTTCCGGTCCGGGGTATGCCCGCTGTCAAACATTTCTTTCACGTTCTTCTTTATTTTTTTATCAGACCAAACATGATAACTCAAATCTTTTTCATAGCCAGGGGCAGCCAGCAGGGAATGTATCGAGGCGGAGCGCAGGGGTAATTTTTGCCGGCCCTTCTTCAAACTATAAAACCTGAGCAGATTAAGAGGATTTCCCTTTATTGAGGCCACAAGATCATCACGCATACATAAACCGGACTTAAAGGGAGCAGCCAGCAGATGGGTAAGTATGGCGGAAAACGGTGAGGTGTGTAAATTAATTATAAAATCATATTCCCGACACTCAAGCTCCTTAAATAACCTTCGCAGCTCCCCTGTGGTCGAACTCAAATTACCTCCGTTGATGGAGTTCAGCCAATCCAGAACCGGTATCTCCCAGAGTTTAGTTATGGCAGGATGCCCTATCACGCCTGCAGTAGACTCGGATTCAGAAATAAAATCGATTTCTGCTTCCGGGTAAGAATTTTTAAGAGCAAAGAATGACGGAATCGTATAGGTGACATCACCGATTGAGCTTAACTGAATAACAAGAATCCGCCGTGGAGATTCGGGCGGAGGATTAATATCGCGGGAAAAATTGGGATACCCATCCCACTGGCGGTTTTTCAGATGATAGAGAAGAAGATTAAACCAATCAGTCCGCCGCAAGGGGCGTTTGGAATCGCGCAGACGTTCGGGCAGGTTATCCATTACATCCTTTCCGGAGCAGAGACCCCCAGGATATCCAGCCCCCGGGCAATAACAAGTTTCAAAAATTTTATTATTTCCAGCCGGAAAGCAGACCGGGCCGGCTCCTCGGGATCCAGAACCCGGTGGCGGGTATAATAATTATGAAAAAGACTGGCCAGTTTTTGCAGTTCATAAGTAATCACATGTGGTTCTCTACCTTCCAGGGCCGACTTGAGCAGTGTGGGAAACTCAAGCGACCTCAAGATCAGATTATGTCCCCCCGGGGACAGTTTCCCTTCCGGTTTTTGGGCGACTTTACCGGAAGCTTTGCGCAATATACCGGCCATCCTGGTGTGCGCATACTGAACGTAATACACGGGATTTTCTTCCGATCTGGCGGTGGCCACTTTTATATCAAAATCAAGCGGTCGGTTATGGTTTTTAGTTAAAAAATTAAATCGAACAGCATCAATCCCGACTTCCTCGACAAGTTCAATCAGTTCCACAAATTCCCCGCCACGAGTTGACATGGAAACCGGCTCACCGTCGCGATACAGATCAACAAGCTGATACAGTTCAATCTCAAGTTTATCCGGATCATTTCCCAGGAATTCCAGCCCGGCCAGAAGCCGCTGCTGGTAACCATGATGATCGTGGCCCCAGATGTCTATCAAATTATCAAAACCTCTTTTGTATTTTTGATGATGATAAACAAGGTCGTTGGCAAAATAGGTTGGTTCACCATTTTTTCTTATCAGGACTCGATCCTTG
Organism: uncultured bacterium; assembly: GCA_964440635.1. Lineage (GTDB taxonomy): Bacteria > T1Sed10-126 > T1Sed10-126 > T1Sed10-126 > T1Sed10-126 > CAYTSZ01. The sequence goes on along the minus strand of CAYTSZ010000121.1, from coordinate 4,723 downwards.
TCATCTCCGACCCGGCTGGAGGCCAGAAAAAGGGCTCCTTCTTGTTCATAAGTATAACCGGAGTTTTCAAGACGTTTCAGAAGTTCCTGCAAGCGGACGCTGGTGGCCACTTCACTTTCCCTGGCCACCGAATCAAATTTTATATCGCACTCTTCGAGATCCGAAAATATTCGATCCAGGATTGTTTCTTGTCCGATTTCGGCCAGTTCTTCCAGGGTAACATCGGAACTGATATTTTTATCTTTGACAAGCTGTGTCAAATAATCTCCTTTATAATGTTGTTCCCCCATTTTGATATCTTCTCCTTCAACTTCTCGAGCCCGGAGGCGAAGACTTTCGGCAAGGCGATTGATCTGCTTGCCGGCATCGTTAACATAATACTCCCGGCTGACCTCATATCCATGTTCCTCGAGCAAACGAGCAAGCACATCACCGTAAATAGCTCCCCTTCCATGCCCTACGTGCAGAGGTCCGGTCGGGTTTGCGCTGACAAACTCAATCAATACTTTTTTGCCCTGACCGGATTGAAAACACTCCAGACGGCCAGAATCAAGGACAGATGCCATTCGGGAAAGCAGCCAGTCATCTTTGAAACTGCAGTTGACAAAACCGGCCCCGCTGACCTCGACTGTTTCGATCTCCTGGATTTTATCCGTTAAAAACTCGGCCAGTTCCTCCCCTATCTTCCGGGGAGATCTTTTTAAAACCGAAGCCGCACGCAGGGGCAAAGCCACAGCCAGATCGCCCATATCGGATTCCGGCGGATAATCTATACCGGCCGGGATATTTTCCAATTCAGGGTATTTTTTTTTAAACTGATCGACTGCCTGGCGGCAGATGTAAGTGGGAGTTTCCATAAAATTCACCAATTTATAAGAGTTTAAAAAAACAAGAAAAAATATACTTATTTATACCAGAAGAGGATAAATTTTAAATTATCCCGGTTCCCCGGCTTTTTTAGTTTGCCATAGACAAGAAGTGTATAAACAAAAGAGAGATTTTTAAATAGTTTTTGGAGTGGGTCCGGGAAAGAAAATAAAAAGGCCGGATGAAGCATACTGAAAAAAACTCCTCGTTATCCGAGAAGCTGCAGTGCAAGCTGCGGGGTTTGATTGGTCTGAGCAAGCATGGAAGTACCAGCCTGGATCAGAATCGAAGCCCGCGTGCGGTTGACGGCTTCTTCAGCAAGGTCCGCGTCACGGATCCTACTTTCAGCCGCCTGGGTGTTTTCCTGCTGAATCTCAAGAAAATCAATCGTGCCTTCAAGACGGTTCTGAACAGCACCAATTCTTGCTCGGGCGTCAGAAATCGAATTGATGGCCACAGTAGCGATCTCAATCGCAGATTCGGCCAGCTCACGAGTGGTAAGCTGAATCGCTTCACCAGCCTCTGAATCATAATCTACGGTAGCGCCGTCTACAAAAGGATCACCATTAGAGTCCAGTCTCACGCCAAGCGCACCACTGTGCGAAGTCACAAGGTCACTGGTACTGATGGTCAGCACTTCATCCCGGTTTGCACCGACATGAAAAACAAGTGAACCGTTACCTAAAGTTGTGTCACCTGAGGCATCCACGGTTCCAAAATTGTTTTTCAGAAGTTGACGGTTGTTAAACTGAACGCTGGAAGCGCTCCTGTCAATTTCATCCACAAGCTGATCAACCTCAGCCTGGATCAACTGACGATCGTCATTGGTCAAACTGTCGTTGGCCGACTGAACAGCCAGCTCGCGGATTCTCTGCAACCCCGTTGCCACAGCCTGCAGACCACCCTCGGCCGTCTGCAGAACGGACATACCGTCCTGGGCGTTTGTCTGAGCCTGTTTCAAACCGCGAAAAGCGGTTCTTAATTTCTCAGAAACAGCCAGCCCGGCGGCGTCATCGGCAGCGGTATTGATACGCAAACCACTGGAAAGACGCTCCTGGGCCTGATTCAAATCACGATTGGATTGTGTCAATTGCCGCTGTGCAAAAGTCGCGGCAATGTTGTTATTAATACGAAATAAACTAGACATTACAAATTCCTCCCTCTATGGAGTAAATAGTCGAATCATCCGTGATTCGACCGGAACACAGAGTGTTCCCACAAAGTTATGATAGATAGAATGATACAGTACAAAAAAATCCTACACATAACTTCATCCGGCCTATATTATCCTGTCAAAGAACATTCATATTTATTAAGAAACTACAGCCCAGCACGGTCTATTTGCTATTATTATCGCTATTTTTGCACAAATTCTTTAACAAACACACCCATCCACATCAAATAATATTTCCCGGCGGGGAAATATTATCTACAATTGAAGAAATCAACGATTATCCTCGGGAAAGTGTGATTTTATTTTTTCAAGGTAAGGCAGCACTTCGTATTCCAGAATATCACAGATCATTATTATATCTCGTTCCTTGAGGGCCTCACCCAGCTCTGTTAGACCTTCGGTTAACTGCTGGTTAAAATCAACCAGTTCCTCCTGCTCGGCGGGGGTAAGATTTTTTTTAATCAACCCCTGCTCGTCCAGGTTTTCCAGTGTCTCAAGAACCCGGGTAAGATCTTTAACCTGGCCTTCGATTTTTCCAATCCCTTCCTGTTCGGATGCACCGCCGCCCTGCAACTGTTCTATGAGCGGGGGTATATTGGTAAGCATATCATCCATAAGTTTTCGGGCTTCTTCCACGTCACTGGTGGTTTCTCTTTTTCTCTCCTGCAGATCGTCCACAAGATCCTGAAGATGCTCCAGCAGCTCTTCGATGAACTGCTGGCAGTCTTCCCTTAGCAGAAGATTAAGTTCATCTTCGTCCACTTCCTCAAGCTTCCCGCGAAGCGTATTTACCCTTTCGGAGAGACGATCCATTTCATCGGAAGAAAGGTTTAAGACCACCTCTACTGCGGAAAGTACATTACCAACTATATCAAAAGCTTCCAGCACCTGCTGGCGATATTTTTCTTTTTTACCGGAACTTTTTTCCTGCCACTCTTTAAGAATAGAAGGCAGTTTGGCCAGAAACCCCTGGCAGTATTCACCGAGTTGACCGATGGAATCTATGGCCATTTTATCCATGGTTCTAACTTCAACATCCAGTCTGTTGACTTTGGAGCAGGCCAGCTTCCGTGTTTCGCCATCCACTTCACTCCCGTCGACTTCGGCCCTGTATACCACCCTGTTAACCTGAGCCAGGTCCTCCTGGAGCTGCTCGATATATTCGCCCACGGTCTGAAAAGACTCCGCAGGAGGGATTTCATCCTCTGAACAACCGTCAATATATACCTGCATCATTTTTCCTCCATCCGATTTGTTTAATTATTCAAAATAAAAAAACTTCACTTCTGTTTATAATATGGCCGCTGCACGGGGACCTGGCTGATCAAAATTACAAAGTTACAAAAGTTACAACAACTGCAACGCGAGCTGAGGTGTCTGCTGCGCCTGGGCAAGCACGGAAGTTCCGGCCTGCATCAGGATGCTGGCCCTTGTGCGGGCGACAGCTTCTGCAGCAACATCGGCGTCACGAATCCGGCTCTCGGAAGCCTGCGTGTTCTCCTGTTGAATCTGGAGAAACTCAATGGCTCCTTCAAGCCGGTTCTGAACAGCACCAATGCTGGCCCTTGTGCTGGAGATTGAGTTAATCGCTTTAGTAGCGATCTCAATCGCCGACTCGGCCAGTTGCTGGGTGGTCACCTGAATTGCACCCGAAGTACTGGAATCACGCACACCCAGCGTATTGGATGTCGTGGTAGCGATATCGGATGTATCCAGGGTCAGAGTTTCATTACGGTTTGCACCGATGTGAAACGTCAAAGAACCAGTTGATGTGGTACTGTCAACGGAACCTGCTTCATCAACCGTGGCAAATTCATTTTTCAGAAGTTGCCGGTTGTTGAACTGCACGGAAGAGGCGGTCCGATCGATCTCGTCGACCAGCTCATTGACCTCCTCCTGAATCAGCGCGCGGTCATCACCAGTCAAACTGTCATTGGCAGCCTGGACTGACAGTTCACGGACTCTCTGCAGTTTATCATTGATGGACGAAAGTCCACCTTCGGCGGTCTGAAGAACTGAGATACCGTCCTGAGCATTTGCTTCCGCCTGGTTTAAACCTCTCTGCGCGGTGCGCAATTTCTCAGATATAGCCAATCCGGCTGCGTCATCAGCAGCCGAATTAATACGAAGCCCACTTGCTAAACGCTCCTGAGCTTGATTAATGTCGTTGCTGGACATGCTTAACTGTCGCTGGGCAAAAGTTGCGGCGAGATTATTGTTTATTCTAAAAAGACTTCCCATGATTAAAACACTCCCTCCTGGAGATAGAAAATCGAATCATCCATGATTCGACTAAGATTAAAAAAAATTGTACAAATCAATAATCAGACCTGATGATCAGGTCTAACCCAACAACAGCCAGGTCCCCGGGCTGCGGCCATATATTCTTTTTTCAAAGAGCAAAAGGTACAAAAGGGATATTTCTAAGACTCCCTATCACTTTTATCGGCAGTTATGAGTAAACCTTAATAGATATTTTTGTGAATTTTTATACTCAGAAGAAATGGTTTTAAAATAAGGTCAATGGCTTTTCACCAGAGTACAGTCAAAACCTTTGAACGGTTAACATCAAAATCTTTTTTTAGCTCGCAGATTTACGCAGATATGCGCAGATTAAATTCAAATTAAACGTCACAACCTATTTTTACCACAGAGGAGATTCAAAACATTTTGAGAGGGTAA
>CAYTSZ010000120.1:0-6956 GCA_964440635.1 uncultured bacterium | reverse complement strand
GGGATGTTCCCGGTTTTTAATTGCCATTTTACCGATTTTTTAATTGCCAAACACAGGCCCTGATAGTGCCTGAACCAATTAAACCGAATCCCGTCCACACCATCCTGCCTGCGAGCTGTGAACTGATATACATTGTTCACCTCCTGAAATGACAGGCTTATTTTATTTTAATATATTTAGAAGAAGGAAAATGATTCACGTACCTTGTCCTTGATGTTAGTTTGTTGAGATCGATCCAATAACCCATAAAAATAAACAATATTGTCCTTTAAAATTTCAGTTTCTTCATCAGTCAATTGTGACGATGCCGTATCAAAAACTTCTTTGCACAAATCCTGTTTATTCCAACCTTCATAATCCTTGATAATATCATCATATTTTTTTCCAAATGACTCCGTATGCTTTTCCAAAAACTCAATTAGCTCATGTTGGGGAGGATAGTCATCAAATATATATGCGTAGACCGCGAGTATAGCTTGTATTTTCCGTTCATCACTCATTTTTGGGAATTTTTTAAATTCTTGCCCTTGATAATTCTTTATCCGGTTTTTTCTCCAAAATTTTTCCGTATATGCCAGAATAAACACTACACTAAATATTGCAACGGCTATTAGCTCTATCATCGCAAAAAAAGTCGCCGAGAGTTGAAAAAATCGGTTTGTTAAATCAATAACGATCAATAAAAACAGAAACCCTGTCGTGTAAGAACCAATATTTTTATAGAACTTCGGAAGTGGCATCTTTTAATATGCGCAAGGGTCTACTGAACATTTTGTTGTACAATACGTAACGTAAAACGCCGACGGGTAAAGCCCTATTATTGTTCCCGCTTTTGCCACTGTCGTTCCAGCTTTAATTAAAGTGGCCGACCCGCTCAACAATCCAATACCACTAGCAGTACTACCCCAAAGCCAGGATGCCCCCTTCGTTAACATCCCCACCGGTTTTAAATACCAAAAACTTGCACTGCAAGCACTATAGCAACTCGAAAAAGTTTTTTTACTTCCATCAGAACACATCCCCGGGCAACTGGATGGGATGACTGTCCCTGGTATATAACTACCACCCGGAGGTCCGCTTGGTGGTGTATAAGTATAAGTACCAGTAAACATTGTTAATCCCAGTGAGTCTGTCAATACAACGGGATTGTTCCCCACATAAGCATACATATTCGCCCCATCGTCATACCGAATCCGATCCCACTGGTTCCACCGCCCAAACTCCGGTTGATAGTGCCGATACCGGTTAAACTGGATCCCATCCACCCCGTCACGCCGCCTTGCCGTGAACTGATACTCATTCTCCACCATTTCCACTGCGGCCAGGGCCTCCCCGAATGCCTTATACCTATACTCATTCTGCACTGCTTCGTTTTCGTCCGTAAGCTCCGTAACAGAATTAAGATGATCAGTCTGGAAGAAGTATGCATCGTTTTCTCTTTCCATCACCCAGGGATCATCCATCCCGATCTGCGGACCGTAGGCTACATCTTCGTTACTAATCATGTCTATCCACTTCACTTCAATAAGTCCTTAATTCCACCGCGGTTTCCATGCTTCAAACACTGTTCACCAATATATTATCTAATCAAAAATTTGGTGATTTGATAAATCAAAATTCCTATTATCAGCCCTGTTGGAATTTTTATCAATAAAAATTCCATACCGGAGTTTACAAGAGAAATTACAAAATAGTGTTGATTTTCAAATATATAAATCACAGATATATTATATAACTGTATTATTATGTCGGTTACTATAAACCCCAAACCAAATATCAGCAGAATATGATTGATCGGCTTTTCTAAAATAAATTTAAATATATTTTTCCCGCTTTGAGTTGAACTTGTGAATCTATTAAATGATCCACTAAAATCATAGAAAACAAAGACAACTAATACTATCCAAATTGAGAACTCAAGAATCATTCTTATTAATTCCATTATAATCACGGAAAATTATTCAATATAAATTGATATGTTTGCTGCGCGGCAGCTATTAAAGTACTACTGCAGTTGCCAGTCATTGCTTGCTTACTGAGCTTTAATGCTATATTTAAACATTGAGTACTACTCTGGGAACAATTTGGCATACTGCACCTTTTTCTCAAATGCTTAAGTCTGTTGGCTATAGAATTACAAATATTTTTAGCAGACCACCAATTAGCAATTGCCACAGTACCTATCTGGATTGTTTTCCCTACAGAATATGCCACTGCCGCAGTAGTTATAACCGCTCTTCCATCACGGTCTATGTTCATAATTGCATTATTTTTTCCATACCCATACATATTCGGACCATCGCCATACCGTATCGGATCCCACTTCATCCACCGCCCAAACTCAGGCTGATAGTGCCGGAAGCGGTTGAACTGGAGCCCGTCTGCCCCATCCTGCCGACGTGCAGTAAACTGATACTCATTCTCCACCATTTCCACTGCGGCCAGCGCCTCCCCGAATGCCTTGTATCGGTATTCATTCTGCACAGCTTCGTTCTCATTGGTCAGCTCCGTAACCGAATTCAGATGATCAGTCTGAAAGAAGTATGCATCGTTTTCTCTTTCCATCACCCAGGGATCATCCATCCCGATCTGCGGGCCGTAGGCAGCTTGTTCTGTTCCTAATTCGTCGTATTCAGAAAGCACATTAAAGCTCTGCGGATCCCAGGCGAACTGGACCTCTTCTCCGTCAATTGTTCGGCTGGCTCGAATGTCATCTCCGTCGTAAGTTAATTCCATGCTAGTGCCATCCGCCAAAGTCACCTTCGCCAGATTGTTCCCCTCATCCCATTCATAAGCCACCGTATCTCCGTTATCATCCTTCTCCACCATGTTCCCTCCAATGTCATAGCTAAAGCTCACGTCTCCCGTAATACGCAATAATGCTAATTATTATTTAAATTTTTTATAAATTCAATCCAATCTACGAGTGGCCCATAAATCCTTCGTATTTTAGCATTAACCCAAAATATTCCTCCAAAAGTGTACATTACCAAAAATAAACCTAGAAAAGCACCTAAAACAAGCTCCAATGCACATATTGAGCCTGCTTTTTCTAACCCACACGCTATAAAATTAGTCCCCAGTTCAAAAGCAATGTTACTTGCGACGACTATCCCTAAAAATAGCATTAATAAATCCGATAGATAGCCTGTTTTCCAACTAGTATCATAATAGTTTGCAATCTTTTTTAATTCAAAAAACTTTTCTTTATCAATAATATCCTTAGATTCAAATTCTTCAAACACTTCAGTAAATAGCTTCGCTGGCACATAATTCGCTTTTAACCAATAACCCCTTCCTGCAAATCCTATTGCCAACAGAAATAATAAACTCTGAAATAAACCCGATATTAACCAAACCCAGTTGATTCCATCAAAACTCCCTTCACTTAATTTCAAGGGAATGAGAATAATCAAAAATACCATAGCTATCGCAAAATATATCCCCCCCCTCTTTTTTAATTTCATTCCCGAATATTTATTGGCATGCTCCTGAGCCTTTTTATAATATTCTGTTTTTATAACTGCATCCTTTGTCTTCACAAAATTTGCTCCTTGAAAATTATTGTTTCAGGGACAGCTGCTCTGTTGCTGTTGGTTCTGTTGCTGTTGGTTCTGTTGATTAGGCTGTAATATTGCTTTTGTTCCTTGCTGCATAAGATTTTTTTGATTTTGTAAATGTGGTGTTACACTATTTACTGATTTACTCAATGGCTTATAAGTCAAATATCCTCCGACGACATTTCCAATCCCACCACCTATCAACATCCCTAATCCTACCCCATATTTTATCCCGGCCGCAGTACCAGGAGCACCGGCCAAAGTTCCCACACCACCGCCTATAATTCCACCTATAATTCCACCTAACCCGATACCAATCATAGTCCAGCCCCCCCACAAACCATACCCGTCTTTGAAAACAACAGGCACATTCCCAACATACCCATACATATTCGGCCCATCCCCATACCGAATCCGATCCCACTGGTTCCACCGCCCAAACTGCGGCTGGTAGTGCCGGAACCGATTGAACTGGAGCCCGTCCACTCCGTCACGCCTGCGGGCCGTGAACTGATATTCATTCTCCACCATTTCCACGGCCTGCAGCGCCTCTCCGAATGCCTTATACCTATATTCATTCTGCACTGCTTCGTTTTCATCGGTAAGCTCGGTAACAGAATTCAGATGATCAGTCTGGAAGAAGTATGCCCCGCTCTCCCGCATCATCACCCAGGGATCATCCATGCCAATCTGCGGGCCGTAGGCTACGTCTTCGTTAACATCCATTGCTCATTCTTTTTCCTCTTCTAAGTTCCACAGCTTCGAGTCGGTTATACAATTTCCATCTAATGGTTCTCCGGTAAGTAAATTAATGTATGTCACAGGGTCGGACGATTCCTCTTCAAGAACTGTAATAATACAGCCCAACCGGGTCATAATCTTATCGGGTAACTTAATATATAAGGCGGGCTTTTCTATAAATGGAAATAGATCACCCGCGGGCCTCGTAGGTCGGCGCAGCAGGCTGTCGTAAACATAATAACTTTCCCTTTCCCGAGAATAACGGCAGTATAATCCTGTATCCTTGATTTTGTAGAACGGTTGAGATTGATTTTGATGGAGCCAGTCATAAAAGGACAGTATTTCCCAGGACATATTGGTAACAGGCAGGCCCAAATAAGAAAAATCCAGAAAGCCATCCGTGGAAGAAACACGCGCAGCTTCGAGCAGTTTACCGCTCTGCTGCAAAATTGAGCGCTGCTCAAACGCCAGTAAATTTTGTTTTTTAAGCGAATCTCTGTAATGTCCTCTTAATCGCTCCCTGTAGGGTTGCAGGTTTTTTTTGGGGGGCTCCTCCCCGGCTAGTTTTTTCCGCAGGATTTTAAACCATTGATTGTATTGCATTAGCCCGCCCCACCATAATAAAGCGTCCCCCTGGCTCTGAATTTTAATTTGTGCTGTTTGCAAAGCAAATTCCACGTCAGATGGATTCCACTCTTCTACAGGTGAATCACTGTAATCAATAAGTTGCACGGGATTCAACAAGTCAGCAATTTTTTCGAAATCTTCGAACAATTGTGTTACCGATCTCTGTTGATACGGAATCTGAATTTGATCTTTTTCTCCTAATATTTCTTTCAATGTTTGGACATATGTGTCTTTGCCAATCGCCCGATAATCCGAACCCTGTATGTTTGCCGGCATCGTATCAAACCAGTCATCATACTGGGTCAGGAGCCGTTCGTATGTTTCAAATTCCCCAGAAGTCGTCAGATCATACGGAATTAATTCTATTTCCGGAAGGGCCAGTCTCCAGCCCGCCACCCAGGTAACCAGTATAATAATCGCTACTCCCAGGACAACCGCAAGCCCCTCGAAAAACGAGAACAGCGGATTAATTATACGTTTACGTTGCTCAACTGTTTTATTATTTCCCCTCGCTCCACCACCCTCCTCTCGGTATTCCCTTAGTTTTTTCAGCCACTCCGAACGAAGTTCGCTCGACGGTCTTCGAGAATAAAAATATAATGCGGGAGGAATAGCAACGATAAACAGCCCCAGCAGACCCCACCATAACTCTCCCTCCAGGGGAACAATCAGGACTCCGGCCAGACCCGCTCCCAAAAGCCCTATCCATGAAATCATAATTAATAGCCGCAGCAAACGGCCATCCACATCAACAAGTTGCCCGATCCCTATCCACAGAAGGACAAAAGCATAGACTGGCAGAATAATCATCCAGAGCAGGTAAGCAGTCCTCGCCGTCAAAAGATTAAGTAAAAAGAGGATAATCGTAATCCCCCAGCCAACGATAAAAGCATGAGCAAGTGCCGTTAAATTAGCTTTGCATCTTTGCCAGATTTTTACCAGATCGGACTGTATTTCAAACGGGAACACCAGCGTTATTTCTAGCAGCACAGGCAAAAAGAATATTCCGGCTAACAGCGAAGACTGTAGAGTCAAGCCCATCAGGGTAGAATCAAAAAACAGGCCGATGTAATACGGCACTGTTGAAAGCACAACAAGGACAAAACATAAGCCGTAATGAGGTTCACATAACTGAATTCCGCGAAGCGGATTGGAAGCGGTTTTCCAGGATTTGAAAAACTCACCAGGGTGGAAAGCTAATAACCACCACAAACTCCAGATAGAATACGTCTGCTCAGAACATTCTATTTCCCGCTGATACGGACTATTAGTTTGAAACCACTCTGGATCATTCCGTTCAAATTGTTGACGAATTAACGACTCCACAATGGCAACCCATAAACCCAACATCGCCACCAGCAGGATCGTTAACTCCGGCTCAACAACAAGAGCAAACATAATCAACAATGTTCCAAAAAATAAACCTGTGCGAAAATAAGTTGATTTAAAAAACAGGGTCAAAAAACAGATAACAACAACCAGGCTCGTCCAGGCAATCGGCTCCACCCAATCAACAAATTCAAAGTGCCGCGAATTCGCCTGCAGAATAGCCAACAGCAAAAAAATACCGGAAATAAGAACATAAAAATTTGAAATCGATAATCGCCAGGAACAAAATCGTTGTTTCACATTTGATTTCATTTTTTCAGTTTCCCTTTTTGTAAAATGCCTTTACACCACTCGGAAAAAATAGTGAATCTATTCAAACTTCCACACGGGAAAAAATTTACTTCACTACAATGAATCCCCTTACTAAAGTTCTACCTCCATCTTATTTAAATACAGACATAGCTATATAGCTTTATATTCAATTATTCATTTCATCGTGTAGTCTATATATTAAATCGTCCTTCTCACAAAAATGTTCACCACTTAACTTATCAACCTCATCTATAAGAGGAGCCGCCGACGTATAAATGTCCAGACCAACCCCGCCAACAAGAATAGTACCCGCAAAAATAGCAGTTCCAGTAACGCTGCCGCCGATTCCCAGTTCAATCACTGTCACAGCTATAACAGTTGCTATGA
>CAYTSZ010000119.1:0-6991 GCA_964440635.1 uncultured bacterium | reverse complement strand
CTCGCGGCCGGGGGCATAAAGTTTCATCCCCAGTTCTTTTTTCAGCTCACCGATTTCCCGGGCAACATTAGCCCGCTTATTAATATTTTTTACAATCTCCTGATCCAACCGGTCAATTTCCTGGCGCAACTCGTTTAACTTTTCTTTCATTCGTAGACTTCCTCCCGGATTTTTTCCACAGTTTGTTCGTCTATTTCTTTAAGTTCTCCCGGCTTCATATCTTCGAGCTCAAGCGGTCCTATTGCAGTTCGCAACAGATCGACAATTTCATAATCAAACTTCTCAAACATTCGCCTGAGCTGCCGGTTGCGACCCTCCCGCAGTTTTACGGTCAATTTTTTGTCTTCCCGTTCCACAATCTCAAGCGGCATTGTCTGGCGACCGTCAAGGTGAACGCCCTCCGCGGACAGCAACTTCAAAACAGGGACGGACGGTTTTTGATTAAGCTGAATACAATAAGTTTTAGCCACTCCATAACGGGGGTGGCTGATACGGTGGCTGAGGTTACCGTCATTTGTTAACAACAACAAACCCCGGCTATCGGCATCAAGCCGGCCAACCGGGTATACCCTCTGCTCTATCTTATTTGCAACCGGTTCCAGGGTGTTTTCTATATGGGGATCGTCCAGGGTTGAAGCCTGTCCCAAGGGTTTATAATAACGATAATATACATATTTTTCCAGAACCTGGGGCTCACCGTCAAATAAAACCTCATCACTATCGGGCTCGACCTGCCGGCCCGGTTCGACCACAACTTCACCGTTTATCTGAACCCGCCCGCGGCGGATATACTGATCACAGTTGCGGCGGGATGCCACGCCACAGTGAGCGAGAAACTTATTCAAACGCAGAACAAATCACCTATTCGGGGATAATATCTTTTATTTCTTCTTTGTCCGGCAGATCCTGGAGGGTATTAAGTCCAAAATAATCCAGGAACTTATCCGTTGTTTTGTATTCGAGCGGCCGGCCGATCTCATCGCGGCGGCCGCTGATTCGAATAAAACTGTGTTCCAGAAGGGTCTGGAGAACCGACTGGCTGTTAACCCCACGGATCGCCTCCAGTTCCGCCCGGGTTACCGGTTGATAATAAGCTACGATGACCAGAGTTTCAATTGCGGAGTCCGAAATACGCTGCAATGTTTTTTGACCAAACATTTTTTTCAGGACCGGATAATGTTCCTCGCGGGTGGTCATCTTGAAACCACCGGAAACTCTCAGCAACTGTATACCCCGCTGGTTATTGTCGTATTCTTTTTTTAAATTCTCCATCACTTCCCGGATCTGATTACCGTCAGTTTCCAGAATGGAGGCCAGATCAGAACCGGTTAAAGGCTCATCGGAGACAAAAAGGGCCGCCTCGACCAGAGCACGCAGGCGGGTATCTTCTTTCTTATCCCGGGTCGTATCATCATTTAGTCCCATTTTACGGTTCCTCTCTGTTTAAAGACTCGGAGTTATATTCCATCACATAAATCTGCTCGGCATCAACCTCGCGGACCAGTCGCAGATCATTTTGTTTAACCAGTTGCAGTATGGCCAGAAAAGTGACAATAACTTCCTCTCTCGATGGTACGGGACTGATTAATTTTTCAAAAGCAATCATCTCCCGATCTCTGACCAGCTCTATAATAAACTCCATTCGCTCGGAAGTGTCAAACTCATCTGTGAACTGAAAATCCGGAAGATTTGTTTTTTCCTGCCTGGTAACAACAATTTTTTGGAAAGCCCGGATCAACTCAAAAAGAGTGACCTCTTTATAATGTGTCTCTCCTTTTTGCACATATTCGGGCAGATCGGGACAGGTGTCGTAAAGCCGGGCCCTCTCCTCTGCTTTTTCCCTGAGCTGCTTGCCCATGCTTATAAAAAACTCCCGCCCCTCCCGTTCGGGCAGTTCTTCTTCCTCCTCTTCGGGAGGACGAGGTAAAAGAAACCTTGATTTTATCCTGATTAGCTCCGAAAAAACAAGCAGATAAGCGGAAACGGAGTTCACGGGCCAATCACTGCGCTGTTCTACATAAATGGCGAACTGATCAACCAGGAGAGATATATTTATTTTGCTTATTTCAAGATCCTGGCAACGTGCTGCTTCCAGCAGACTGTCCAGGGGACCCTGGAACTCGGGAGAATATACTGAATATTCAGCCTGCATAACAGATAGCACCTCTATAAAAATTATCGCGTAAACTTAAATTATTATACTACAGATTACCCGAATCGGTTAGCCAAACTCCGCCCCTCATAAATCCAATTTGAGTTCCGACTGCTCTTTTTTTAGTCTATCCAGAAGTTTACCCTCGGCGGGATCATCCATGTCAAGCTGCCAGAGAAACAATTTTTCCAGCAGATCCCCCAGTTCCGGGCCCGGCTCAAGGCCAAGTTCAATCAGTTTCTCACCGGTTACCAGAGGTTTTTGCTGCTGGAGTTTCTCCAGATATTCAGCAAGCTTTTTCCTGTTTTTTCCCTCTTCGCGTGCCATAAGTGCGAGGATAGATTCGGTAAGCGAAACCCGGTCTACCAGTTGATATATTCTTGATTTTTTAGTGGCCCACATAAGTTCCTCACGCAGGTCATCAAAGGCTTTATACTTTTCTATTATATCAATATGATCCTGCCGGAAGGTCAAACGACGGGACAGAGAAAGTGATTTATCGCGATCCAGTGGATCAAATAACAGGCAATAGTATACCATCTGTGGATAGGAGGGCTGGTATTTGGCAATCAGTTCCTGTGCTTCTGAGAACCAGTCCTCCATCTCCGGCAGTGGTTTCAATTGCGACTCCAGAGCCTGCAGAATTTTATGTTCGAATAATAAACTAACTCCGGACCAGGGATCTGATTCCAGAAATACATGATTCAGTTCTTCCCGCAGGCGGTCACCGCTGACCGCCTGGAAGGGACTGCCCTGCAGGGCCTGATTAAGCTGGAATTTGGTGGGATTTGCTATCTTGAAATTAAAGCGGGCAGCAAAACGAACCGCGCGGAAAATACGGGTCGGATCGTCCAGAAAACTTGTCGGGTGAAGAACTCGCACTCTACCTTCTTCTATATCCCGCCGGCCGGAGTAAAAATCAAGCAGTTCGCCAAAATGTGCCGGCAGCAAATTGATGGCCATTGCATTTATCGTAAAATCACGGCGCTGAAGATCCTGGTAGACAGAGGCGTGATCCACATTCACCCGGGGCAGGGCGGCCGGATGACTGTAATATTCTGACCGGGCAGTGGCTATATCAATCCGGTTTCCGTCCTTTAGAGTAACAACTGCAGTTTTAAACTTTTCATGAACCGAGATACTGCCCCCCTCTTTACCGGCCAGCTCGCGAGCAAACTTTATACCGTCATTTTCAACCACGAAATCGAAATCTTTTGTCTTCTCTTCCATCAATATATCGCGAACACATCCCCCAACCAGAAAAAGACTATCATCCAGCTTCGCGCACAGTTCCCCCCAGCTTCGGAGCCGTCTGAACCATTTTTTGCTAAGAATTTCTCTCAGTAAATGTTCGACATTATCCGGCTCGCGGACGGAAGAATATGCCGGGGAGGATTTAAACTGTTCCTCGGGGGTGGGTTGATAGCGTTCGTGCAGAACTCTTATGAGATCGGTGCGGGTTACAATCCCCACCAGCCGGTCGTCAGTAACCACCGGCAGGCGGCCCACCTGGTTTTCCATCAGTGTGTTTTGTATCTGCTGCAGCCCGGTATCCGCTGATATCGTAATCACATCGGAGGACATAAATCCTTTTACCGGCGCATGGGTCAAATCGTGATGAATCGCCTTGTCAACATCACTGCGGGTAATAACACCCACAAGCTGATCAGCATCATCGGTTATCGGCAGCCCGTGGTGCCCGAGCCGAAGCATAATTTTGTGTGCTTCTTTAATCGGCAGATCCTGGCGGACTGAATGGACCGGCGAGGTCATTATGTCGGCTGCTGTCACCTCCGGTTTTAGTTTTTTCTTTAAAAGATCAATAATAGCGTCCTGGGCTTCTTCCAGAGTTATGCCGGAAAGAGTGGCCGAAGCGGCTCTTTTGTGACCACCGCCACCAAACTGACCGGCAATTGCCCCGGCGTCCACATATTCATAGCGGTTTCTTATGACAAGTTGAATCCTGTTTCCCATTTTCACCAGCAAAAAAAGAAGATTAATATTCTCGACATCACGCAGTTTGTGGGCCAGTAAAGCCAGTTCCGGAATATATTCATCACGACGGGCAACAGCGACAGTTACCGGAACGTTATTAATGGAAAGATGACGGCTTCCTGAAAGCAGTTCATTGAACAGTTCCCGTTGTTCTTCGTTTAACTGCCGGTTACAAAAATTCTGAACAAGATCAAGATCGGCACCGTTTTCAAGCAGGTAACGCCCAACCTCGTAATCAGAAGCACCGGTGGTTCCAAATTGCAGTCCCCCCGTTTCCTGGTGTAGACCCAGCATAAAAAGTGTCGCTTCAAACGGGGTGGGAACAATCTCTTTTTCCCTTACCCTGTTAACCATAACTGTAATTAAGGCTCCGGCTTCATCATAATAATACTCATCGGTATCAATTGTGGAATCATCGGGGGGATGATGATCAAAGACGATTATATTTTCGGCCCCTTCAAGCAATTTTTCATACGGTCCCAGACGTTCTGCTTTATTGGTGTCCACTACAATCAAGTTATCAATATCCTCTTCTCTATACTGTGAAAATCTAAAAAAAGAAAAATAATCACGGTAGAGATTCAAAAATTCTAACACTCCGCCCTCTGCTGTCGGCTGCAGAAATATCCGGGCATCAGGGTACAGTCGCTTGGCGGCAACCATGGAAGCAACACAGTCAAAATCATGATTTTGATGCCCGAGTATAATATCCATTGAAACTATATCCCTTCGCTCAATTTGATAGCGGCCCTGCTTAAACGATAAATTTCGCTGAAGTGGCTATTCATTAACCAGGGGAAGATATTCCATTTTAACCGGCTTGCGTGTTTCAAGTGCTTTGCCCAGATGTAAAAAACCTTCCGAGACACCTTTTAACCAGACAAGAATATTACCGCTTTTCAGGGCTTTAAAACCCCCGGCAAACAGATGAATGATTGTTTTTTTCAAAGCCGTCAGAAAAGCAAAATTTCTCCATATATACCAGAGCATATTTCTTCCCATATAATAATGATATACTCCCCTCTCGGTGCTTTTTGGCGGACGGTGATGAATAATTGTTATAGTCGGAAAATATCGAACTTCCGAACCGGTAGAAATTATACGGGTTGCCAGATCTCTCTCCTCCACATAAATATGATAGGGAGCCCAAAACCCCCCGGTACGTTCAAACATTTCCGAACGAATAGCGGCACCACAGGTATTAATGGTCGGACTCATATAGCCCTCATGCTCATCACTGTTTTCTCCGGCTGCTGCCGGCGGAGTAAACCATTCTTCAGTTTCCCCGATCTTTTCGTTAATTATTCTGAATCCGGCCGCGCCCAGTTTTTCATTTTCGCGAAATTTTTTAACAATCCGCGAAATAATGTTCTCAGCCGGCAACTCACTGTCATCATCCAGAGTAATAAAAAGATCGCCGCTGGCCTCTGAAAACCCACGGTTTCGGGCGGCTATACCAATATTTTCCTCGAGCAAAATATAATTCACCCACGGAAACTCTTCCCTGATCATGGTCGCAGATCCGTCCGTGCTGTTGTTATCCACAACAATCGTTTCCAGGGAGGGATAATCCTGACGAACCACAGATTGCAGGCAAACCCTCAGTTCGTCTTTTCTATTGCAGGTTATTATAACCATGGAAACATGTTTGACTGTATCCTCAAGCGTATATTCGGGCATAATTTCCCTTTATCTCCTCACATAATTTCTTTCGTTTGTTTCTGAAATTATAAATGGTGGAAGCGTTATATCCAATTATATCAGGCCCCCGCCTGAACACCGACAATAAAAATCTCTATCTGTCAGAACTTTAGATTGTCTGATAAAAGAAAAAACCACCGGATTACAATAATAAAGCGACTGGCAAAAAAATAAAATTCATCTATACCCGAACTGATAATAATAACCGTTTTTTTAAATATCTGAAAATTAATTCTATATCAATCAGTTAACTCCCTCTCCACTTGATTATAGACCAAGTCTGTATTAGCATAGATATATGAAAAAATTAATGTTTTGATTTTAAATTAACCGTTAAAAGGTGGTGCGACAATGCTAACCACGTTCGATTACCTCGCCCCTGAAAGCAAAGAGGAACTCTTTCAAATCCTTGATAAAAATCTGGAAGATGTCTATCTTCTTGCCGGTGGCACCGATTTACTTGTCGATATACGAAACGAACTTCTTGACCCACAACTTGTAGTAGATATAAAAAAAATAGACGGGCTGGATAAAATTAGCTTTGATAAATCAGAAGGTTTGTCCATCGGCGCTGCTGTCAGTTGTGCCGATTTAATTAATAGCGAAACTGTCCGTTCTGAATTCCCCTGCCTTGTGGAAGCGGCCGAAGATCTGGCCTCAATACAGCTTCGTAACCGGGCCACTATCGCCGGAAACGTCTGTAAAGCATCACCCTGCGGAGATATGTCCCGGATTCTACTGGCCCTGGAAGCGAGGGTAATAATATCCTCATCGGAAGGCACCCGTGAAGTTGAACTTGCAGACTTTTTCACCGGGGTCCAGTCAACAGTATTAAAAGAAAACGAGCTGCTGGAAAAAATTATAGTACCGGCCGAAATGAACGGGTTCAAAGGAAAAAACAAGAAGTTAAAAAGAATAAAAGGCCACGACCTGGCTCTGGCCAGTGTTTCTGTTGTGAAAGGACCCGACAAGCTTAACGTCGCGGTGGGTTCTTGCTGTACAACCCCTGTATTGATAAAAGACCTGGAACCCGATATTTCAGCAGATGATCTTTGTGAAATTATAGAAAATAAAATTTCGCCGATTGATGATGTTCGGGCTTCAAGTGAATATCGAACATTCATGGTAAAAAATTATGTTAGG
>CAYTSZ010000118.1:0-7005 GCA_964440635.1 uncultured bacterium | reverse complement strand
CCATAGCCAGGGTGGCAAGCGCGAGTTATTTACAGACCTGGAAGTATGGCCGCAAAGCTTTCGGAGTGGACCTGTTGCTGGCCCGGTCTTATCTGGCCGGTCGGTCCATTGCAAAGCTGATAGGTTACAGGTCGGCTCGCGAGACAGCCCGGGATGTGGCTTATTTTGCTGATCGCAGCATACAGATGGCCGAGTTTGACGTGCCTGAAACGAGTCCTATTGCCAATAATACGGTCCGCCGGGCGGATAGGTTTTCCGGATTGACATTTGGAGCTATTTTCAGAGACGAAGACATGATAATTCCTCACGGTAGCGAGGTGATAAAACCCGGGGATAGGCTGGTAGTTATCGGTGAACCGGAGAAAGTACGTAATTTTGGGATGGAGATTAATCCCGAGGAAGTACAATCCCGGGTTGAAAGTGTGGTTATTTTTGGTGCCGGCGAGGCGGGTTTTCAAACCGTCCGGTTATTATCTGAAAAGGATATAGATTTGCAGATAGTGGAATCGGATCCTGACCGGGCAAGATTTATTGCTGAAAAATGCCCGGATGCTCTTGTTCTCCGGGGAGATGCTCTCGATTATAGCTTCTGGGAGGAAGAACAGCTCGAGCAGGCCGATATGCATATTGTTACTCTGCACCCCGACGGAAAAAGTTTACTGGTTGCATTGCATAGCAAAAAATCTGCCGCAGAGCAGGTCATTTCTATTGTACATGAACAGCCGAATGTGGCATTGTTCGAAGAGGCCGGTATTGACCTGGTAGTTCATCCGCGCGAGGTGGTTGTGGAGGATATTATCCGCAATATCAAGCAAAGCTATGTAGAAAATATTGCCAGCATTGTTCATCATCGGGGCGAAGTTTTTGAAGTAAAGATAGAAGAAGACAGCCGCGTTTGCGGAAAGAAGATAAAGGATATAATAAGTAGTTTCCCCGATCCCCTGGTGGTAGGCGCTATACGCAGGGAGGGCGAAGTGATAGTTCCCCGCGGAGATACAGAATTAAAAGCCGGTGACCGGGTGGTTATGCTTGCAGAGGCTGATACCGCCGAGGAAATCGCCCGTGAGATATAATGTTGTTTGTACACGAAAATAATTATCATGATTAAAATTAGTGTTGACTGGCGAAGCAGTTTCAGTCTTGTCGGTTCCGTCCTGAAATGGCTCAGTGTCCCCCTGACTTTCCCGCTTTTATTTGCCATATATGAAAGACGGGACATAATTCCTTTTGTCTTAACTATTCTGATAACCCTGGTTGTGGGAATTCTGCTGGAAAAACTGGAAAGCCAACCCAAGCTCAGGATCAGGGAAAGCTTTCTGATGGTTGCGATGACCTGGCTTTTCATTGCTGTAATAGGTGCCCTTCCATATATACTGGTGGGTCGGGGGAGTCTGGCTGTTCCAGTCAACGCTTTTTTTGAAAGCATGAGTGGTTTCACCACGACCGGTTCGACAGTAATGGCAAATATATCTTTTGAGGGTAATTCCCTGGCAATTATTTTCTGGCGTCAGCTCAGCCAGTGGCTGGGGGGGATGGGTATTGTTGTACTGGCGGTAGCCATTTTGCCGAAACTGGCGGTTGGTGGCGCTCAGTTGATGGAGGCCGAAACGCCCGGACCCGGGGTTGAACATCTTGCTCCCAGAATAATGGAGACCGCCCGCCGGCTGTGGATACTTTACGTCGGTCTTACCCTGCTGGAGATAATACTGCTTTACGGGAGTCATTTGCTGGGGATGGCTCCGAAAATGACTCTTTTCCAATCAGTGGCGCATGCTTTTACAACTCTGCCCACCGGTGGTTTTTCTCCGGAAGGACAAAGTATTGCGGCCTTTTCAGCGACGGTTCAGTGGATTATAGTTGTTTTTATGTTTCTGGCCGGAACCAACTTTGCTTTCATGTGGCGTTCTTTGACAGCGGATTGGAGAATTATTACAAAGGACGAAGAGTTTACGGCTTACCGAAGAATAGTAATGATTTCGATTGCCCTGCTCGTATTAATTTTGATGACCCAGACCACTTACGGTGATTTTTTCGTCGCCCTGCGCCACGCCAGTTTCCAGCTTATTTCAATTATTACCACAACCGGATTTGCCAGCGCTGATTTTAATCTCTGGGGTGGTATGGCAATTACCCTCTTGTTTCTGGCAATGTTTATTGGTGGTTCCGCCGGTTCAACCGGTGGTGGGATAAAAATAATCCGATGGGCGGCGGGTTCCAAGGCAGTGCGCAGGGAACTGTTCACGTCTTTGCATCCGTCAGCAATTTTACCGCTTCGCTTTAACGGCAAAATTTTAAAAGAAAAAGTCATCCGACAGATACTTGCTTTTATTATTGTTTACTTTGCAATATTTCTTCTGGGAACAGCGTTGATCGGTGTAATTGAACTATATTATGTGCTTGATGCCAGTCCACTGGAGCTGATGAGTTCTGTCGCCGCCTGCATAGGAAATATCGGCCCGGGTTTTGGGGTGGTGGGACCAATGTCCAATTATCTTTCCTTCTCCGCCCCCTCGCGAATAATACTTGCCCTCTTAATGTGGATCGGCCGTCTGGAGCTGTTCACAGTTCTGGTCTTGTTTTTACCCTCCTACTGGAAAAGATAAAACTCAGCTTCACCGCAGAGGAAAAAGGGACAAGGAGACGGGGAGACAGGGGTACAAGGCAAAACATCAACATCAAACCCTATTTTACCACGGAGGTCACAGAGGGACACAGAGGTAAAATCAAAACCTTTAAAATATTTTTTTGACAGGATTTACAGGATTAACTGGATAACTTCATACCCAGAAACTTCAAACCAACTCTGTGTTGCTTTTGATTAACATCCTGTCCATCCTGTTAATCCCGTCAAAATAGCCGTTGATTCAGAAGTGGCCTTTCTTTGCGTCTACAAAGGTTACTGCTTTTGACGTTCCTCTGTGTCCTCCGTGTCCTCTGTGTTTAAATGTTTTGACGTTAATCAGATTTGATCCGTGAGCTATAAGATTTTGACTTTACCCTCCTAAAGTTTTTGACGTTCCTCTGTGTCCCTCTGTGACCTCTGTGGTAAGAAGTAGTTGACGTTGAATTTGTCGTTTTCTATTGTCTTCGCTCCTTCCTGTCTATTTTTATCCTTTGTGGTAGAAATGTTTTTTGGGTTCTTTAGTTACCGTAAACTATTGTTGTGTGGCGGGTTATTATGCTCAGGAGGCTGAATGTTTCCTGGTCGACGTGTTTTACCTCTCTTATTCCGCCGTCCTGCATCGCTGCTCTTATGCTGTTGTTGCCGGTGGCAAACAGTCCCAGGATTGAGGAGGCAGTTGCGCGACCCATTCGCATTGAGGAAAGATCTGCTGGCAGGGACAGCTCTATGTTCTGCTGGGCGTGGGGTGAGGCAACACTGGTGTAAATAAGACCCGGTGGGTGGCCGGAAGTTTGGGTTAACGGTCCGGCTGCGCAGCCCCAGGAAAACAGTAGGGCTGTAAATAAGGCGCAAAATAATGTTATTTTTCTGAACATGGATGTTCCTCCTGATAATGAGAATCATACTTCGTGGTTCGATTTTATAAAAAGCACAACCAATCAGTAATATATTATCCCTCTCGTTTTCGATTAACAAGTTTTATAATTCCGGTGAGCCAGAAAGGGGGTTGAGTTTCGTTTATATGACACCCGAGTTCAGGAGCTGAAGCAGGATTTGATTTTGCGTGGATATGGCCTGAGCCAGCATGGCGGTGCCCGCCTGGAGCAGGATCATGTTTTTGGTATATTTTACCGATTCGGCGGCTATATCCGCATCCCTTATCCTGCTTTCGGCAGCCATGGTGTTTTCGTTTTGTATCTGCAGAAATTCTATCGCTCCCTCCAGCCTGTTCTGGACGGCCCCCACTCTTGCCCGTCTGGCTGAAATACTGTTTATTGCCCTGGTGGCTATTTCTATCGCCGATTCTGCCAGTTGCTGTGAAGTAATATTTATTTTTTCTCCGCCGATCCGGATGCCCAGGCTGGTTGAGGTGGTTGTTGATATATTGTTTGTGGTAATTTTAAGTGTTTCCCCCCGGTTGCTGCCGATATGGAAGACAAGCGAAGCTTTTCCGGTGCTTGCTTTGCCACCGTAGTCCACCGTTCCGAAATCGTTCTTCAGTAGCTGGCGGTTGTTGTACTGGATGGAAGATGAGGTGCGGTCGATCTCGTCGACCAGTTCGCCTATTTCTTTTTGAATAAGTTCCCGGTCACTATTGGTGAGGCTGTCATTTGCCGCCTGGATAGCAAGTTCACGTATTCTCTGGAGCTGCTGGCTGATCGAGGCCAGGCCTCCTTCGGCAGTCTGAAGAAGGGAAATACCGTCCTGGGCATTTTTTTCCGCCTGGCTAAGTCCACGGCTGGCCACCCGCAGCCGCTCGGAAATAGCCAGTCCGGCGGCATCATCAGCCGCGCTATTAATACGCAGACCACTGGAGAGACGTTCCTGCGCCTGACGCAGCCCTTTTTCGGCCTGGTAAATCTGACGGTTGATGAAGAGTGCGGCGGTGTTGGTGCGCATCCTGAAAAAATCGCTCATTTGTCTTGCTCCCTCCTGGAGCTACAGAGATAAAATCTCTGTAAAAACTTCCCTGTTTAGAAAAGAAGAGACATGGCTCAAGGAGGACAGGAGGGTGAGTATATATAAAGCAGCAATAACCTCCATGTACCACTCAAGCGGCATCCGTGCCTGCTTCTACTACCTAAAATATCCACTATTTGAGACCCTGAGTCAAGTTTATTATCCGAAAATATTAAATTCTTGCTTTCGCTACCGGTCGGTATTCTGCTATAATCACAACTGTATAAAATTATTACTGCAATAATTCAAAGGAGAGAATCCGAAGCAATGATAGAGAAAGTTAAGAATGCCGGGGTTATAGGAGCCGGTGGCGCAGGATTCCCCACTCACATCAAGATTGCGGCCGAGGTGGAAATTGTTATCGCCAATGGTGCGGAATGTGAACCGCTTTTATCGACTGACCGGTATCTGATGGAAAATAACGCCCGCGAGATTATCGAAGGTCTGCAGCTTGCCGCCCGGGCGACTAAAGCGGATAAAGTTTACCTGGCTCTGAAAAGGAAATATAAACAGGCGGTTTCTGCCCTGGAAAAAGCGCTGGAAGAAACCGGTTACGATATAGAGATATACCTGATGGATAATTACTATCCGGCCGGAGACGAGGTCGATATGGTCCAGAATGTGACCGGGCGGATAGTGCCCGAAGGTGGAATCCCGCTGGATGTTGACTGCGTGGTTACAAATGTGAATACACTTTTGAATCTATACCGGGCTGTGGAGAATAATACGCCTGTAACCAGAAGATGGCTTACCGTCTGCGGTGAGCTGTCCGAACCCTACATAGCTGCTGTGCCGGTCGGTATTTCTGCCGGAGAGCTGGTGGCGGCCGGAAAACCCACTACGGATGATTATCTGCTGGTTTCCGGAGGACCGATGACTGGAAATATTGTGGACGGTGAGCACCGGATAACTAAAGCCTGCGGGGGAATTATTGTTCTCCCCCCTGATAACAGGACTGCTGTTAAAAAATCCCGGGATACCTCTACTGTATATCGCCGGGGCCAGTCAATGTGTGACCAGTGTTTTGAATGCAGTATAGTCTGTCCGCGTAATCTGCTCGGTCACGCTTTGAAACCCCACGAGATAATGCGCAGTCTGTTTATTTCACCGGAACAATCCCAGGTTGATCTTACTATGGCGTATTTGTGCTGTGAGTGTGGATTGTGCGATATGTTTGCCTGTCCGATGGATCTTTCTCCCCGGGATATGCTGGTCCAGTTGCGCGAAGAGCTTCAGGAAGCGGGGATTGAAAATCCCCATCATGAAAAAAACACTGAACTTCACCCCGAGCGTGAATACCGGCGGATAAACGCCGACCGGCTTACAATCCGCCTGGGGCTTGATAAATATGACCTGCATGATTTTCCGGTTAAGGAAATAACAACCGATAAGGTCAGGATTCCCCTTTCCCAGCACGTGGGAGCTCCTTCTCAGCCGGTTGTTGAAAAAGGCGAGGCGGTTAAAGAAGGGGATTTAATTGCGGATATACCACCAGAAACCCTGGGAGCAAAAATACACGCAAGTATTGACGGCAGGGTTACAGATATAACTGAAAATCACATCGAGATTTCGGCGGAGGATTAAAGATGGAAAATGCAATAGGATTAATAGAAATGAGCAGTATTGCCAAAGGATTTGAAGTGGCGGACACACTGGTAAAGACAGCCGACAGCACCCTGGTTGAAGCACACACGGTCTGTCCGGGTAAATTTTTAATATTGATAACCGGAAAAGTGGGAGACGTTGAAAGATCTATAGAAGCAGGTATTGGTCTTGCCGGCCATAACCTCGTTCAGAAACTTGTTATTCCCAACATTCATGAGCAACTGGTTCCCGCGATGCGGGGAACCTCTTCAGTCAGCGAGCTTGGGGCACTTGGAGTCGTAGAAACTTTCTCCGCAGCCGCTGCAATCATAGCCGCCGATGCCGCCGCCAAAAAAGCCGACGTTCAGCTTATTGATGTGAGACTTGCCAACGCACTGGGCGGAAAAGGATATTTCACTCTGACAGGAAATGTGGAGGATGTTAAGTCGGCAGTAAATGCCGGTTGCGACACAATCAAAGAGGAAGGCATCCTGATAGAAAGAGTAGTAATCCCCCGCCCCGACCCGTCGTTAAAATATTCAGTCCTCTGAAAAGGGGAGTTTGTAAAACCTAAGTTGAGCGATTCTTGATCGAAAACACCATATCTCTCTAACTCATTCTCGTGGCCATCCTGGCCACTGCGAGGACTGTATGTCCAAACCGAGCCCCTCCAGGGCTCTGGGACATACAGAATACCGTCAGAGAGACATGGTGTTTCCTCCCCACCCGTTGGGTGAGGATGTGTCATGTCTTGTTTTCGGGTTTATACAGCCATGGGCTGGCACACAGGATGTGGGCCAATGGCTGTATACCTCGCAGACAGCCGGAAGCTGTCGAGA
>CAYTSZ010000117.1:0-7068 GCA_964440635.1 uncultured bacterium | reverse complement strand
TCCGAAAACAAGACATGACACATCCTCACCCAACGGGTGGAGAGGAGACACCATGTCTCTCTGGCGGTATTCTGTATGTCCCAGAGCCCTGGAGGGGCTTGGTTTGGGACATACAGACCTCGCAGTGGCCTGGATGGCCACGAGAATGAGTCAGAGAGATAGGGTGTCTCCGATCAAGAATCGCTCAATTCAGGTATAATCTATTTAGGTTGACCAGCTTACAGGATAACTTTAAATTCCGTAATAATTATGTTGTTATTAACTATTAACACTGCGCAAATATTTTTAACCCACTCTATCGATTTATAAACAGTATCCATTTATAAGATAAAATAGTGTAGTTGAATCCGTATATGAAAAGGTCAGGAGTATTTTTTGTTGATGTATAAAACTGATATTGGTTTCACAATTATTTCAGTCATGCTTTTAGTGATATTGTCAGTTCCGGCGACCGCCGGGCCTCAATTTCCATCAGGCGACGATATATTTTCCGGGCGAAGCGTAAACCGGGTGCTGGCAATTGTGGGAGACAGTGTGATAACACTTCGGGAATACCAGCAAAAATTTGCCGATACCACTTTAGTTAAAGAACGTCTGGAAGATTTGATCGATCAGACGCTGATAAATCAGGCGGCCGCAGACATGGGTATTTCTGTTAGCGAGCAACAGGCCCGCCAGCTCGTTGATCGCCGCCTGGAGGCGATGATTGCTTCCGGCGGAAAAGAGGAGTTCAGGCAGTATCTGGCCGGGAAAAATATGACAGAGGATAAGTTTAGAAAAAAGATGCTCAAGCAGGCGCAAAAAGAAATAATTTTAATGCGAGTTCTGTCCCGCGCTTTTCCCGAGTTTTCAAAGCCGGATACGGTCGCAGCAGCTTCCCGCGTGCAGGCCCGGCTGATGATTATTCCCGATCGGAAGCAGGCCTATAAAGTGTTTGAAAAACTGCAAAAAAATCCCAGTGAAGAAAACTGGAATCGTCTCTACCAAAAACATTCCCGTCCCCGCTGGTTTGTCGGTAAAAACGGGAACCTGGGTTGGTTTGGCTGGGGGAGTTTTCATACTGAAATAGAATACAGGGTTTTTAAGCTACCTTTATACGGGTTAAGCGAACCGTTTGAATGGAGAGGCGATTATTTAATAGTCTGGAAAACCGGAGTGAAGTCACCGGAATCCGGGATTAAACCCAGTATGAAAGATCTGGAATATTTTGAGCAGTTACGGCAAAGATACTATCAGGGGAAACTGTTAAAATCACTTCGCGAACATTATGCAGTAGATATCCCCGATTCCGTCCGCCGTCGTCTGGGCGGAGAAAATTCGACTGGGAATTAAAGCAGACAAGGAGACAGGGAGAAGAGGAGACAAGGGGAAACTGCGAAATCAAAGTCAACGGCTATTTTGACAGGATTAACAGGATGGGCAGGATGTAAGTCAAGGTGCGCCAATACAGAGGTTTGTTTGAAGGGTTGTTAAAACAGCGCTCAAAAAAACGAAGTGGATGTGGTTTGGAGTTTCTGGGTTTGAAGTTATCCGGTTAATCCTGTAAATCCTGTCAAAAAAATATTTTAGGTTTTGATTTTACCTCTGTGTCCCTCTGTGACCTCTGTGGTAAAAATGTTTTGACTCAATTTTTTGATTGTAACTATAAACTGTGTTTTACTAACTCTGAACTGTCTTTATTTGTCTGGATTTTATTTTGAGGAGCTGGATTGGGATGAATAATGTAATTATATCTACCGGCGATCCGGCGGGTTGTTCGCCGGAATTGATTCTGCCTTTGATTGAGGAAAGAAAAAACGAGCGATTGATTTTTGTCGGTCCCCCGGCTCTGCGTGAATACCTTCCGGAACGCCTGCCTGATTTTGAGGGTCCGGGTGCTTCTTTTAACTGCTGGTATGAAGCCGGAAATATTGATCCTGACCAGATATCAAGTGGAGATATAAATTCTTCGAGTGGAGCGGCGGCACTGGATAGCCTGAAGGGAGCTTTAGAACTCAGCGAAAAGCTGGATAACTGTTCGCTGCTTACTTTGCCTCTATCCAAGTCGGCCGTGCAGGCCTCCGGGGAGGCTAATTTTTTGGGCCACACTGAATTCCTGGAAAATTTCTGGTCTGCTCCCGGAGTGATGAGTTTTTTTGGGGAAAAGTTTAATGTGGCACTTTTGACCCGCCATTGTCCGATTGATAGCGTATCTTCTTTGCTTCGGCCTGAAAAAATAATTCAAACTATAAATACCTGTCGCCGTTTTTTTGAACGTCGTTTCTCTCCAAAATTTGCTCTGCTCGGTTTAAATCCTCATTCGGGTGAGAAAGGTCTGCTGGGCGGAGAAGAAACAGAGATTTTGCGGCCCGCCGTGGAGCAGCTTCGCTCGGAGGGGCTGGACATAACAGGCCCTTTTCCGGCGGACAGTTTTTTGCCTATTAGTGGCGGAGATGTGGATATGATCTTCGCCTGTTACCATGACCAGGGTCTTGTTCCCTTCAAACAGCTTCATTTTTTCACCGGTATTCAGGCCACCCTCGGTCTCCCCATACCCAGGGTTAGTCCCGATCATGGCACCGCAGCAAAAATCGCCGGTACCGGACAGGTTGATACCCGCAGCGCCATTAACTGTCTGAAGTGGCTGCGCCGCTGGTGGGGAGCGGAAGAATGAGCCCAAAACTCAGCCAGGTGCTTCTAAAAGATGAAAACTGGATCGACCGTTGCATATCCACCGTCCCCCCTGCCCGGTTTGGTCTGGAATGGGCCTGTGGTAGTGGTGCCCTGACTGTTTCCCTGCTGGATCGCTGGGACTATCTTTTTGGGATGGAGCTTGATTTTTCTTTTTGTTGCCAGCTAAAAAAAATCGTACCTCAAGATAGAGGTTCTATTATTTGCACCGATATTAAGAATTATCCCCTGCCGAAACTTGATCAGCCTTACCCGCTTGTGGGTAATTTGCCCTACCATCTCACAGGTCCCCTGCTTATGAAAATTCTGTCAGCCGGGCCAAAAATATCAAGATTTCAAGGACTGGTTCAAAAAGAAGTGGGAGATCGCCTGAAAGCCAGCCCCGGTGATTCTGATTTTGGTTCCCTTTCACTGCTGTATAATGTCTGTGGTCAAATCAAAGTTCATTTCGCGGTGCCGGCCAGTGCTTTTTTCCCTGAACCGGGCGTGGATTCGGCATGGATTGATTTTATTCCCGAGCCTAATAGTTATAATTTTGATAAACTAAAAATGTTTGCCAGAAAAGTTTTTCAACAGCCCCGTAAGACTTTATTGAATAATCTTGCCAGTTCTGGGGAAAACAAGGATTTCTGGCGGCAGTGGTTCGTTGAAAATGATCTATCACCCACAGTTCGACCGCACCAGTTGCCGGTAGAAACGATGATGGAGGTTTTTGAAGAATGGCAAAAATCGTAATAGCTTCCGATAAATACAAGGGTTGCTTGAGTTCGCCGGAGGTCTGTGAAACTATTGCCACCGGGATAGGAAAAAACATTCCCTCTGACTGGTCTATTGAAATCTGTCCGCAGGCCGATGGTGGGGAGGGAACGGTAGAGGCGGTGGTAGCCGCTCTGGATGGCGAGATTAAAACCAGTCGAGTAAAAGGCCCGCGAGGTGATAATGTTGAAGCCAAATGGGGCTGGATTCCTGCCGAAAAAAATCCGGGTTCTGATAAAGCGGCAGCAGTGATAGAGATGGCAGCCGCCTCCGGGCTGGCCCTGATCGAAGAATCCAGACAAAATCCCATGCTGACGACCACCTACGGCACCGGAGAAATTATAAGAGAAGCGGCCAGGGAAGGGGCCGGGGAAATCTTGCTGGGTATTGGAGGTTCTGCCACCGTTGATGGGGGGCTCGGTGTTGTCCTCGCACTTGGGTTTGAAGTCCTGAATGAATCTGGAAATCCGGCTGGCGAGGGTGGACAGGCGCTGTGTTCTGCGGCGAAGATAAGAGATAAAAATGTTCCTGATTGTGTAAAAAATCTGGAGATAAAAGTTGCCTGTGATGTTACTAATCCTCTGCTCGGTGATGAGGGAGCTGCTCGAGTTTACGGCCCCCAGAAGGGAGCAGATGAACAGATGGTTGAAGAACTGGAGAAGGGAATGGGAAACTGGGCGGATGTTGTTGAAAATCACAGTGGTAGAAGATTACGAAAAGAACCGGGGACCGGAGCGGCCGGAGGGATTGGTTTTGCTCTCATGGGCCTGCTGGATGCCAGCCTGACTTCCGGAGCAGAACTTGTCGTGGAGTTAACGAAGCTAAGCCGGCGCCTGAAAGATGCCGATGTACTTATTACCGGCGAGGGTGCGCTGGATGAACAGACAGCGTATGGAAAAACTCCGGCCGTGGTGGCTGACGAAGCGAATCGTCAGGATGTGGATTTGGTTATCGGACTGGCCGGGGCCATGCTGCCGGGTTACCGCCGGCTTTACGATAAGTTTGATATTTTAATCGGTCTGCCTCGGCGTCCTATGAGTCTGGAGGAAAGCATGGGTCAGGCAAAAAAAATGCTTGCGGACTGGGGCGAGGATATCGGGCGTATTATTAAAAAATGTATTAGATGAAAGGACAAAAAAGGGATGTCTAAAAAAAACTCAAAAGAGACCGATTCCGGCTGGTTTTTGCTGGTTCTGGCCCTGACAATAGTTTCAGCAACCGGTATTGCTTTCTTAGCTCACAGCGGCGACACTCAACTGGAGAAGCTGATTTCCCGCAAAAAAAATCTGCAGAAGCGAAATGTTAGACTGAAAGAAAAACATACGAATCTGCAGATTCGCCGCCAGCGACTGCATCAGGATCCACAGTTGATAAAAAAACTGGCCCGTGAAAAACTCGGTCTCGTCAAGCCGGGAGAAAAAGTTATCTGGTTCAAAAAACCGGAAGATTATCTGAAAGAATTTGACTTAAAGGAAGAAACCAGGCCGGAGACAGTTTTTGAAAACTCCCGGGATTAATTCTGTTTTTTCACTGTCCGCTAATTAAAACCTTTTATTCTCCGGCCTCTGGCAGGCCGCTATAATACACTGTCAAGCGGAACCACCAGCGTTTTTTACTCATCATTCCGGCCTCTGACGCACACGGATGTGCTAATGCTGCGAACACAAGGATGTGTAAGAACAGTGCGAGCCGGAATCCAGAGGTTTTGGTGTTGAAGTTTTGAAGTTAAAGATATTATATACCTGAGTTGAGCGGTTCTCAATCGGAGACACCCTATCTCTCTGACTCATTCTCGTGGCCATCCAGGTCTCCGGGACATACAGAATACCGTCAGAGAGACATGGTGTCTCCTCCGCATGCTCAGAATCGCTCAATTTAGGATATAGTTAAAAATCTTCTTAAAGTGTTGTGTTTTCGGGTCAAGTCCCAAAATGATACTCTATTGGAAGGTTTTGAATGTAAAAATTGCAGGATTAATTTCTTGTGAATTATTGTTTAAAATAACAGCAGGATGCATTATACAAAATAAAACAGGAGGTTATTTTGGAATATGATACCGGTTAGAGTTCATGGAGTGGGGATGAGTCCTTACAACCAGGGATTTGTCGCCTTGTTAATGGATGACAGGTATAATAAATGGCTGCCGATATACGTGGGTTCTTTTGAAGCGCAGGCCATAGCGATGGAGTTGGATAACGTGGACCCGCCCCGGCCAATGACGCATGATTTAATTGCGGAACTAATTGATAACTTGAATGCCACCATAAAAAGGATAGTGATAACTGCTCTAAAAGAAGGAACTTTTTATGCGGAAATTATTATTAAGTCTCCGGATTCCGACAAAGAGATTACTATTGATGCCCGGCCCAGTGATTCGATAGCTATTGCCCTGAGGGTGGGCGCGAAAATATTTGTTGAAGAGGATGTAATGGATGAAGCCTCAATCCCCGCCCAGGTTGAGGAGGAGGAAGTGGTAGGAGGGGAAACAAAAGAAGAAACGAAAAGGGTAAAAATTCTTCAGCATCGTTTGCAAAGAGCGGTTGAGGAGGAAGAGTTTGAAGAAGCTGCTGATTTGCGGGATGAAATCCGGGAACTGCAGAAAGATATCGGTGGGGCGGAAGATTTCGAGTAAGGAAAAAAGAGGAAAACTAAAGGCGCGGAGGGCTGTCCGAACGGCAAGGGGCCGGACTTGAAATCCGGTGAAACGGCTCGCGCCGTGTCCGGGTTCGAATCCCGGGCCCTCCGCCATATTAATAGTTCGTGAAACACAGTTTGTAGTTCATCGTTCAGAGTTTATAGTTACAATCGACACATTTTTACCACAGAGGTCACAGAGGGACACGGAGGAACGTCAAAAGCAGTATAGAGGGGTAAAATCAACGGCGAGTAGCTCACGGATAGAATCTGATAACATCTGATTTAATTCAAAACCTCTAAACACGGAGGAAATTAAGAAGTGGTGAAAAGTAAAACCCAAAGTCAATGGCTGTTTTGACACACAGGGACACGGAGGAACGTCAAAAGCAGTAGATAGAGTTAAAGTCAAAACCAATTAATCGAAGTAGTTGGTTTTTGCAGTTCAAATCAGATTTTATCAGATGTGATCCGTGAGCTAAAAGAGGTTTTGAAGTTACTCTCTTAAAATGTTTTGAATCTCCTCTGTGTCCCTCTGTGACCTCTGTGGTAAAAAAAGGTGTTTAAGATGTTGAATTGTTTCGATTTCAATTATAAAAATATTTTTCTCTGTGTTAAAACAGGTTTGTTCGGGTTTTGGTTTTAACCTGTGACTTGTAATTGTGTTCACCGTCGAGTTAAAATACAAAAGTATATCGGGATTATAATATTGCTGGAGGGTTTTGTTTGAAAATAGTTATTGTTGGTGCCGGCCAGGTGGGTAGTTCGGTTGCTGCTAAAATGGCAGAAGAAAACGAAGTTATTGTTGTGGATGAAGATTTCGATGCCCTGGATAATATTCCCTATAATCTTGAAGTTGTTCAGGGAGACGGCACCAGTATGGATGTGTTAAAAGAGGCCGCAGTGGCTGAAGCAGATGTGCTTGTCGCCGCCACTGATGCAGATCGAACAAATATTCTTATCTGCAGTACCGGTAAAATCATTTCCAGTCAAACTTATACCATAGCC
>CAYTSZ010000116.1:0-7082 GCA_964440635.1 uncultured bacterium | reverse complement strand
GTACAAAAATAATCAGATCTTCAAACCACATAAGAAATTGTTATAATTTCTTAGTATTTCCATTATATGCGATTTCAGGTAGAGGACAAGAAATATTCAGAATGAAGTTTTCAGAGAATATTCTGGAATTGGTTAAATAAAATCAGGACTGATTGGTTGTCTTTCCAAAAATATATTCATCCTGAGGATTTAGTTATTAAGTAAACGGGGGAGATCCCGCGTTGTTTTCATTCCTTACGATTTATGTTTCCATCTTTGAAAACCCGGTGAATCAACCTGAAGCCGGGGATAAATCCTGTCGCAAAAAACTTCAAACTCTTCCTGGCGAGGTGGCTTTTTCCAGAAAAAATTAAAAATATTCCGGGGGTTTTTCAGGGTTCGTTCGTTAATATATATAGACCTCAAACTTTGATTGTTTATTCAGTAAAACAATCTGTGAACCGGTATTTATGGACGGCAATCGATAGTTTGATTTGTACCGGATCAAGGTGCGGGAGTAAATTATGGATTCCAGTTTGGAGGCCATAATTTCCATTGGAAGGTTATACGGACCCCGTGTAATAGTTATTGTTTGTTCGTTTTTGTTTTATAATGTTTTGTGAATC
The DNA here is from genome assembly GCA_964440635.1 of uncultured bacterium. Classification (GTDB taxonomy): domain Bacteria; phylum T1Sed10-126; class T1Sed10-126; order T1Sed10-126; family T1Sed10-126; genus CAYTSZ01. The sequence continues at coordinate 6,477 of CAYTSZ010000116.1, read as the reverse complement.
ATGTTGGGTATTTTTTTATTTTCAGGGAGAAATTAAATTTTGAAAAATATTAGAAAGAAATCGATACTGATAATGGGGATAGTTATATTTTTCTTTTTAGCGTCGGGTTGTAGTTTCCAAAATTCGACAGCGGTTAAATCGCCCGCCAGAGATAGCGAAGGATTTTCTTTTTCCGGTTCTGATACTTTTGTACCCCGCTGGTGGACTGAATTTGATGATCCGATCCTTGATTATCTTACGGAAAGTTCCCTCCGGGATAATTTATCCCTGAAACAGTCCTGGAACCGCCTTGCGGAAGCAAAAGCTCAGCTTCGTGGTCAGACGAGCGGGCTTTATCCCTCGCTTGATGTGACCGCTGATTACCGTGATCAGAAAAGAAGACAGGCCGGGGCGACTGAAATTACTCAGTCGACAGGGCTGGCACTTTCGGCTTCATACGAAGTTGATCTCTGGGGGAAAATAGAGTCCTCGGTTGAAGCTGCTCGCTACGAGACCAGGGCCAGCCGCGAGGATTTAATGTCAGCGGCCATGTCCCTGAGTTCGGAGGTCACACTGACCTGGTTTCAACTGGTGGAAGCCTATGCCCAGAAGTATATTCTGGAGGATCAGATTGAAACCAATAAAAAAATCCTGAATTTAATAGAGAAGCGTTTTAGATACGGGAAGGTCCGTGCCGCGGATGTGTTGCGGCAGAGACGTCTGTATGATTCCACCCTCGGTCAGAAAGAAAATATAATTATCAGCATAAAAGTTCTGGAACATAAACTGGCTGTGCTGCTGGGGAAAATACCCGATCGGATGGTCAATCCCGTGCGGATCAGTCTGCCGGAATCCCCCCCCGTGCCAGCCACCGGGATACCGGCCCGGGTTATTAACCGCCGCCCTGATGTTCGTGCTGCTTTTCTTCGGCTTAAATCAGCCGATAAAGAGGTGGCGGGAGCTATTGCCAGACGGTACCCCCGGATATCTATTGCCGCTTCTCTGAGCACTGAAGGGGCAAACGCGGGAGATCTGTTTGACGACTGGTTGCAGTCAATTGCCGCTGATTTTGCACTGCCTCTTTTTGATGGCGGCAGCCGGAGAGCCGATGTTTCCCGGGCGAAAGCAGTCCTTGCCCGGCGGGTTAATGGTTACAAAGAAACCGTGCTTGGGGCCTACAGAGAGATAGAAGATGCTCTTGTGCGGGAAAAACAACAGAAGAAACAACTTGTATTCATAAAAAAACAGTTGAAAAGTGCGACGCAGACGGTTGAGCGTATTCGCAGCCAGTATCTTAACGGCACGACAGATTACCTCGACGTGCTTAACGCCCTGGAGAGCAAACAGCAGCTCCAGCGCAATTTAATGACAGCTAAGGAAAAGTTGCTGGAATACCGGGTGGCTCTTTATCGCTCCCTGGCCGGTGGATTTGAGATAGATAACAGACTGGTAGAAAGTTACTGAAAATTTTAGAGATGATTGGGTGTTTATGATCTATGGTTAATGAAAATTCAAAGCAGGTTGAAAACAGCAGCGAAAAGCTGGGCTGGTTGGCTACCCTGCTGATATGTGGTGTGATACTGGCTTCCGGGGTTGGATTGGTTGTTTTTATTTATTCTACGCAGCCCGGAACCAGGCGAGTCGCGCGCCGGCCGGCCGGAGCTGTGGTGGTTGAAACTATTACTGTAGATACAGGTATTTACCGGCCAGAGATAGAGGCCATGGGTACGGTTAAGCCGGAAATAGACGTTCAACTCAGTCCGCAGGTAAGCGGAGAAATTATAAAAAGATACGGAAATTTTAATGCCGGTAGCTACGTGGAAAAAGGAGATACACTGGTAAAAATTGATCCCCGTGATTATGAAAACACTCTGGCCCAGCGTAGAAGTGCTTATCAGCAGGTAATTTCTCGGCTTGAGATAGAGATGGGTCAACAGATGGTGGCCCGGGAAGAGTTTAAACTTCTCGGTGAGAAAATCCCGGAGGATAAAAGGGAACTGGTTTTGCGCAAACCCCAGTTGAAATCAGCCCGTGCCGATTTGCAAGCTGCCCGCGCGACTCTGGAGCAGGCTAAATTAAATTTACAGCGGACCACAATCAAAGCTCCTTTTGATGCTCACATTTTGAGCCGGGATGTCAGTCTGGGCTCCCGGGTTTCAGCCGGGAATACCCTGGGGCGACTGGTGGGGATGGATAAATTCTGGGTTGATGTAACCGTTCCGGTTTCCAAACTGCGTTGGCTGAATGTGCCCGATACGCCGGGCGCTGCCGGATCGGAAGTTAAGATTTTTAACAAATCAGCCTGGGGACCCGGAGAATACCGAACAGGATATATATACAGCCTGATTGGCGAGCTGGATCAGCAGACCAGGATGGCCAGGGTGCGGATTGGAGTCGAGGATCCCCTGGCCCGGGAAACTAATAATTCTAACTCCCGGCCGTTGATAGTAGGTTCGTATGTCCGCGCTTTACTTTCAGGAATTAAACTACCTGCTGTTGTTCGCCTGAACCGGGATTATCTGCGCGAAGGCAGTACAGTATGGCTGATGGGAGAGGGGAAACTTGTGATCCGTCCGGTTTCTATTTTATGCAGTGATCGAAAATATGTTTATGTTAAAGAGGGATTGAAGTCCGGCGACAGGATAGTCACTTCCAGTCTGGCGACCGCGGTGGAGGGAATGCCTTTGAAAATAAAAGACAGCGGGTCTTCGCCGGAGAAAAGTAACGTTTCAACCGATACCGGTTCAATGAAGGAAAGGAATTCCTGAATGCCAGAAGAAGCCGCAAACAACAGTGCCCGGACGGGGACCATAGAGTGGATGGTGCGCAATTCTATAGCGGCCAATCTTCTGATGATTATTTTGCTGGTCGGCGGAGTCTGGATGTATTTCAACATTCAGAAGGAAATGATGCCCGAGGCCACCCTGGATATTGTTAATGTGAGTGTAAGGTATCCCGGAGCGGCCCCGACCGAAGTTGAACAGGGGATTTTGCTGCCGGTGGAGGAAGCTTTGCGCGGTATCCAGGGGATTAAAGAAATGAGTTCTACCGCCCGGGAGGGTTCGGGGAGGATTACCCTGGAGTTACTGACCGGGGTCAATCGCCAGAAGGTTTTCCAGGATATTGATCAGGAGGTTACCCGTATCCGGACTTTCCCTGAAGATGCCGAGGAACCGGAGGTTGAACTGCAGACGCTCCAGCGGGGAGTGATGGATGTTGGGATTTACGGAAATGTAGACCCATGGGTGTTGCGCAAGCTGGCCGAACGTCTGCGTGATTCACTGCTGCAAGACCCGGCAATAACCCAGCTTGAGATAAGCCATGTTCCCGAGTATGTGACCCATGTCGATATTTCCCAGGAAAAGCTGCGTTCTCACAATTTAACTCTCTCAGAAATAGCCCGAATGATAGAAAAGTCCAGCCGGGATTATCCGTCCGGTGATATTGAAACCAGCAGTGGGGAGCTGCTCCTACGGATTAAGGAGAGGAAACAATTTGCGCAAGAATTTTCAAAAATCCCCATTATAACCACCCCCTCCGGTGCGAAGCTCACCCTTGGCGAACTTGGCAGCGTGAAAGATGGTTTCGAGGAGTCAGCGTTTTATTCCAGTTATAACGGGAAGGAATCGATCCAGGTGGAAGTTTACCGGGTGGGGGATCAGTCTCCGCTTGAAATCGCGGCTGCTGTGAAATCAATCCTGGCAGAGTTCGAGCAGGATTTACCGCCGGGCGTTAATGTTCGCATTGATAGTAACCATGCTGATATGTACGGACAGCGGTTGTCTTTGCTTGGCAAAAATGGGTTGATAGGGATGTTTATTGTTTTACTTGTCCTCAGTCTGTTTCTGGAAATACGGCTTGCCATGTGGGTGATGATGGGGATGGCGGTTTCTTTTGTGGGTGCTTTTCTATTTTTGCCCCTCTGGGGTGTGAGTTTTAACATGGTCTCCATGTTTGCTTTTCTCATCGTCCTGGGAATTGTTGTGGATGATGCGATAGTGGTGGGAGAAAACATTTATGATTTCAGGCGTCGCGGCTACGATCTGGTCCCGGCGGCAATAAAAGGAACAAAAAATATTGCCGGGCCGGTTGTTTTCAGTATTTTGACCAATATAGTGGCTTTTGTTCCTTTGCTGTTTATCCCGGGGATTATGGGGAAATTCTGGTGGCCCATTCCGGCGGTTGTGATTACAGTTCTGATAATTTCCTTACTGGAAGCCCTTTATATTTTACCCGCGCACCTCGGACACACTTCTGAAGGATCGTGGTCCCGTCCCGGTGAATGTTTGCACAATGTTCAGCAAAAATTTGCCGCCTGGTTCCACCGGGCGGTTAATAAATACTATCGACCCTTTTTAGAGTTTGGTGTTTCCAACCGTTATGTTGTCCTTTCCCTTGCTGTTTTCCTTTTCCTGGCCGTTGGTGGTTATGCAACCAGCAATCACATGAGTATGATTATGATGCCGGAAGTAACGGCCGATGAAATTGAAGCGGGAGCGACTTTGCCGGAAGATGCCACCACTGAGCGCGCGCTTGAGGTGGCCCGGGAGTTAACCGCTCGAACCCGCAGGATGTTCAAAGAGTATAATTTGTCTCAATCGGCGGAGGGAGTTTCGACCAATATTTGGGGGACGCATGTGGAAGCGCAAATTATAATGAAACCTCCGGGGGAACGTAAAATGTCGGTGCAGGAAGTGGCCAGTCTGTGGCGGCGTGAAGTGGGGGATATCCCGGGCGTGCAAAACTTAACATTTGAAACTGAAACAGGTCCCGGCGGCTGGCGCGATGATATTTCGGTGGATTTAAGCCATTCAAATATAAAAACCCTGGAAAAAGCCAGCCAGGTGTTTTTCAAAAGGCTGGAGGAGTTTGATGCGACAAAGGATGTAAACGACAATTATGAGCTGGGTAAACGGCAGCTTGATTTTTATATTCTTCCCGAGGGCCGCCGTCTGGGGTTGACTCCTTCCGATGTCGGCCGCCAGGTCAGGGCTTCGTTTTATGGAGTTGAGGCCCTTACTTTGCTGCGGGGAACAAACGAGGTGGAGGTGCGGGTTAAACTTCCGGTTTCTGAGCGGGAAAGTCTGTATGATCTTCAAAATCTGATGATCCATACTCCATCCGGAGGAGAAGTTCCTCTCTATGATATCGCCCGGGTGGAAGAAGGGCGCGCCTACACTTCCATTGACCGTCGCAATGGGCGCAGGATAATAAATGTGGGTGGTGACGTGGAACCTAAAAGCGAAACAAGCCGGGTGCTGACGGCGTTAAAGCAAAAAGTATTACCCGAGTTGCGATCTGAGTTTCCGGGTTTGACCTGGACTTTCGAGGGTATGCAGGCGGAGATGTTAGAATCCACCCGGGCTCTATGGGGCGGATTTATTCTGGCTATGCTGGTTATTTATGCTCTGCTGGCGATTGCATTTGAAAATTATATTCAACCCTTTATTGTTATGGCCGGGATACCGTTTGGAATTATAGGGGCGGTAATAGGACATATCCTGCTTGGATATAATCTTTCCCTTATCAGTGTTATGGGAGTTATCGGGCTTTCGGGGATTGTGGTCAATGATTCCTTGATCATGGTTGATTATGCCAACCGCCATCGCGGAGATGGTTCTGCCCATGAAGCAATTGTGGAGGCCGGTGTGCGCCGGTTTCGTCCGATAATGCTTACCACGGTGACCACTTTTGGCGGCCTGGTTCCGATGATTTTTGAAACTTCCCGCCAGGCGATGTTCATGGTACCTATGGCAATTTCCCTCGGCTTTGGAATTCTGTTTTCGACCACTATAATTCTACTTATGGTCCCCTGTTTTTATCTAATGATAGAGGATATTGTATCTGTGTTCCAGAGTTTACGGAGCAGATAAGATAAAAAATAAGCCGGTGCTGGCAGTTTTTCTGACTTCCTTTTCATTTATATATTTCCCCAAAAAACAGTTCTTGCTAAAACTTATTGATTAAAAGCCCGATATTAAAAATAAGAGTCCGTTTGTTTTTTTACGTATGATTTTAAGTGTCGGTGATTGGAAAGGACGAGGGAGTTAATGCTGCTATACAGGAAAATTTGTTTTTTACCTTCGACATTATTTTTACTGCTGGTTTTGCTGTGTGTTTTTTCTTTTCCTCAACTTTCCTATGCTCAAACCCCGTCTGGAGAAAACTCATTTTATGTTGCTTTTAACTATCCGGGACTTGGATTGGGTTGGAGCGGGCGGAATCATTCGATAGAATTCAAAGGATATTTTGACGGAACAAACTGGGGGATAGGGCCCCGTTTTAATTATCACTGGGGACATTTTGATAAAGGCTCGGTATACCTGGGATTTGAATATTTATCAGTTAATTTTGAAGGGGAGATATCCGAGGGAGATGGAACTGTGGTGGGCATAGCCCAGGGGATCGAACTGTTTTTTGAGGAACACACCTCTCTCAAGCTTGACGTGGGTCCTTATCAAACAGATCTTGAAGATAATGATTCATCAGTAACTGAAG
>CAYTSZ010000115.1:0-7092 GCA_964440635.1 uncultured bacterium | reverse complement strand
CGGAATCTCAGCCCGAACCGGAGCCTCAACTGGAACCCGAACCGGAGTCTCAACGGGAACCCGAGCCGGAACCTCAGCCCGAACCCGAACCCAGGCCGGAACCCGCGCCGGAGAAGTCTGAACCCGTCGAGGAATCCAAACCGGCTCCCGAAGGTAGTGGCGAAACTATTCGTTACAGTTCTATTGGCAGGTTCCCCTCGGCCACCCCGCCGGAAAGTTTTGTTAAAGCGCGTGAGCAGTATCGTGCCGGTAATTTTGAGAAAGCAAGCGAGCAGTTGACAAAACTGGTTGATAAATATCCTAACTCGGCCAATGTTAATTTTATGCTGGGGGTTATAAAATTTGAAAGCGGGAGGTTCGGTGAGGCCCGTCCTTATTTTTCAAAAGCAAAACAGTTAAAACAGGATCCTCAGCTCAGTGTCTGGTCCCGCAAATATTTAGATCGAATCGAAGATGAAATGAAAGAAAAAACTTCAGAATAAATCAGTCGCCACAGTTTCATCCGCGAGGTCATAGGTTTTAAGAGAGCAAACTGTGCCATTTGTTGTAATCGCTTTAGTGTTGGCCCTGCACAAAACATTCCAACGCCAATAAAAACCTGTTTAGGCCGTCATTCCGGGGCTTGACCCCGGAATCCATCTCGATTTTGAATTATGTCTGTCCAATCAACATCAACTTCAAAATGGATTGCCGGGCATAAAGGCAGAGTTTGAGAGGATGTGAGCTTGAGAGCTTGAGCGAAAGAAAAAATCAGCTTCAGAGTCAAAACCGCTGGATGCCGGGTCATCCAGCACTCAATCGGGGCATTGCAGAGTTAGTGATAGTTTTACCAGTAACCTTGAATTCTGTACAAGATAATTTTATTTTTATCTGCAACTCCCTTATTGAGTGCTGGACGGTAATTACGTAGTCGTTGGTGCCGGTCCCGCAGGGTATGGTTTGCCATCCCGCCTTTTATAATTTATAATTTTAAGCCTTCGCACTATCCACCTGAATAGAGGTAGATTACCATTATCATTTAAAATGCGAGGGTGGCGGAACTGGCAGACGCGCAGGGTTTAGGACCCTGTGCCTTACGGCGTGCGGGTTCGACTCCCGCCCCTCGCACCTTGTGGAATATTAATTTGAGAATTATTTTTGAGCTGCATTTTAAAGATCAAGTTTACACTGGAGGCTAAAACAGTGAGTGAAGATTGGGAAATTGAAGTTAAGGAACCGAAAAATTGTTCTGTAAAATTTTCGGTAACTGTACCTGAAGATGAAGTTGAGAAAGCCCGCAAAGAGGCTGTCAATGATATAAAACAGCAGGTGGTGGAACCGGGTTTCCGAAAGGGGAAAGTTCCGGCTGCCATTGTAGAAAAAAAATATGAAGCCAACGTGTCACAGCGTTTACTGGAAAAAATAGTTCCTCCTTCCTGTCGCAGGGTTTATGAGGAACACGATCTTAAACCTATTTCTGACCCCGAACTGCTGGATGTGGATTTTGATGATCGGGTCCATTTTGAAGCAAAAGTTGATGTTCAACCCGAATTTGAGGTCAGTTCCGAGGATTATACTCAAATCCCGGTTGAGAAAGAGGACAGGGAAGTATCAGATGAAGATGTTAAAGAACAGATAGATAAATATCTGGAAAACAAAACAAAAATGATTCCGGTTGAAGAGCAGCGCCCGGTTCGCGAGGGAGATTTTGTCCGTGTTGATATGGAGGGTTTCTCCGAAGAAGGCGAATCGATTCCCGGAACGGCAGAAAATGATATTGTGATGGAAATCGGTTCCGAGCGTTATCTGCCCGAAATAGAACAGGGGCTTGTCGGAGCCGAAGCAGGGGAGGAAAAAGACATAAAAGCCACTTTCCCCGATGATTTCATTGATGATAATCTTGCCGGGGAGGAAGTTGTTTTTAACGTTTCGGTTAAAGAGATTCAAACGGAAAACCGTCCCTCTATTGATGATGAAGAGATCCTCGAAGAACTGGACGTGGAGTCCGCCGAGGAGTTTCGTGAAAAACTTCGCGAGGAACTTGTGAAAATGAGTGAACAGAACGATAAACAGCAGGTCAGCAGTCAGATTTATGACTACCTGGTCGATAACATTGAGTTTGATATTCCTTCCAGTCTGATCGAACGTGAGGCTGAGGGTATTATTGATAGCCAGCGCAATCAAATTGAGAGCCAGGGGATGGATTTTGAGGACTGGCTTGATCAGCAGGATCGGAGCCTCGATGAACTGAAAGAAGAGGTCAAGCCGGATGCCGAGCGGCGTATCCGGTTGACTTTGATTTTTGAAGCTATTGGCCGCGAGGAAGAAATTGAAGCTGATGATTCTGACGTTGAGGAACATATCGAAGAAATGGCCGCTAACTACGGCCTGGAGGCCGAAGAGTTCAAAGAACATCTTCCTCCCCAGATGATGGGCTCGATTCGTCAGCAGAAGCGCGACGAGAAGATACTTGATTACTTAATCGAAAAAGCCGATATTAATCTATTAGAACCCGAAGATACTCAGGAGTGACAATAAGATGACAATTCCTATGGTAGTAGAACAGACCCCGCGCGGAGAGCGGGCGTATGATATTTATAGCCGTCTGCTTAAGGATAGAATTGTATTTATTGGCGGCCCGATTGAATCACAGCGGGCGAACGCCATTATAGCACAGCTTCTTTTCCTGGAAGCCGACAATCCCGAACGCGATATATATATTTATATAAACAGTCCCGGCGGTGAGGTTACTTCCGGGTTGGCTATCTATGACACAATGCAGTATGTAAAACCAACTGTTAATACAATCTGCATCGGTCAGGCAGCCAGTATGGGAGCGCTGCTTATGGCCGCAGGAAGCGCAGGACATCGTTATGGCCTGCCCAACTCCCGGTTTATGGTTCATCAGCCTCTGGGAGGAGCACAGGGACAGGCCAGTGATGTTGAGATCAGGACCAGGGAACTGCTGCGGATTAAAGATAAGATTATTGAGATTATGTCCGAGCATACCGGTAAAGACAAAAAAACCATTCACGACGACGTGGACAGGGATTATTTTATGTCTGCAGAAGAAGCAAAAGAATATGGACTTATTGATGATGTGTTAGAATCAAGAGAAGAAGCCGAAAATCTTGAGGAATCTGATTCCTGAAAATTGGCAGGCTAATTTTCTTGTTGTAAATGTTAAAATACCCAATCGGGCTTGTATGATTGCCTGATTTCAGGGTTGGAATAAAACTTTGTATCCAGGAAGGTGCCATTTATGTTTCGTTATGGTGATGAAGATGAAAATCTGCGTTGTTCTTTTTGCAGCAAAAATCAGGAAGATGTTAAAAGATTGGTTGCGGGTCCCAGTGTTTATATTTGTGATGAATGTATAGAGGTCTGCAATGAGATTATTACGGAGGATATGCCGGAAGAAGAACTGGACGAGGATTTTACCCTCCCCACTCCTTCTGAAATATATAAACGGTTGGATGAATTTGTAATCGATCAGGACCGGGCGAAAAAGATTATCTCTGTTGCCGTTTACAATCATTACAAAAGAATATTCAAACCGGTTAATAAACATGACGATGTCGAAATAGAAAAAAGCAACATTTTGCTGGCCGGTCCGACCGGCTGTGGGAAAACTCTTCTGGCCCGGACGCTGGCAGAGATAATTGATGTGCCCTTCTGTATTGTTGATTCTACGGCGCTTACAGAGGCGGGTTATGTCGGTGAGGATGTTGAAAACATTTTGCTTCGGCTGATTCAAAACTCTGATTTTGATTTCAATGAAGCCGAAAAAGGAATCATCTATATCGACGAAATAGACAAGATCGCCCGCAAAGCCGATAACCCCTCAATCACCCGCGATGTAAGCGGAGAGGGTGTCCAGCAGGCCCTGCTTAAAATTATCGAGGGAACTGTTGCCAATGTTCCACCCCAGGGCGGTCGCAAGCATCCCAATCAGGAATACATACAGATTGATACCTCCAATATCCTGTTTATCTGCGGCGGGGCATTTGTCGGTCTTGAGGAGATAATTGAGCGCCGGATGAATAATAATGTTATGGGTTTTGGTTCGGATGTATCCTCTCTCTCCGAACTGGAACGCTCTGAAATACTTCAGAACATGGAACCCGAAGATCTGCTTAATTACGGTTTCATTCCCGAATTCACGGGGCGTATACCCGTTACTGCCACCCTGGATAAGTTAAACGAGGATGCTCTGGTTCGTATTCTTACCGAACCTAAAAACGCTCTCGTCAAGCAATACCGTCGTCTATTCGAAATAGAAAACGTGGAACTTAAGTTTACCACTGATGCCCTGCGTGAAATTGCCAGTCAGGCTATTGAACGTGACACAGGTGCCAGGGCCCTGAGGACTGTTATGGAGAAGATCATGCTGGATGTTATGTATGATATCCCCGACGATGATAGTGTCGTAGAATGTGTGATTACTCCGGAAGCCGTCCGCGGCGAAGAACAGCCAATAAGGGTCTATGAAAACAGGGAAGAGGAAAAAGAAAGCGCCTGATAACGGACGGTTGGTTTTTTAATGAAAAAGCGTATCTATGCCCCCGGGCCCACTTCGGTCCCCGAAGAAACACGTCTTGAGCAGGCAAAAAGCCAGTTTTATCACCGCAGTGAGCAGTTCGGGGAGGTTATCGCCTCCACCCGCCGTCGTCTGCAGGAATTACTCGAAGTCAACTGGCCCGTCCTTTTCAGTGCATCTTCGGGAAGCGGCGCGATGCAGATGGCCGCCCATCACCTGGTTAATAAGAAGGATCGGGTGCTTGTTGTCGATTCCGGTAAATTTGGCCGCCGCTGGAAAAAAAATCTGGAAAAACGGGGCTGCAGGGTTATCAGTTGTTATGTTGAGCGGGGAAGTGCTGTTGAACCGCAAAAAATAGCAGACTTGCTGGCTGAAAATCCCGATATAAAAGCTGTTTTTGCCACCATGATCGAAACCTCCACCCTTGTCCGTCATCCTGTTGAAAAGCTGGCGGAAATAGTAGCGCCCACTCAGGCTCTTTTTGTTGTTGATGCTATCAGCGCCCTCGGAGCTGAACCCCTCTATCCTTCCCGCTGGAAAATAGATGTTACTCTCGGCGCCTCCCAGAAGGCCCTCATGACACCTCCCGGACTGTCTTTTCTGGTCCTATCACCGGCAGCCGAAAAAAGAGCTCGCGAAGTTGAGAGTGAAGATACTTATTTTGATATTAATCTTGCTCTGGAACGTCTTAAAAAAGACGGACAGACACCGTGGACGCCGCCTATGGGATTGCTGCGGGGGCTGGATGTTTCACTTGAACTTATTTTTTCTGAGGGCCCGGAAAAAGTTTATGAGCGACACCGTCGCCTGGCCTGTCTGGCCCGGGCGGGGTGCGAAAAACTGGGACTTGAACTGTTCGCTGAAAACCCGGCTGTCGCCGGGACTTCAGTTCTTGTTCCCGCAGAGATTAATGCTGAAAAATTACGTGATTTAATGTATCGTAAATACGGTGTTTTTCTCCCCGGAGGCCAGCAGGAGCTGAAGGGCCGGCTTATAAGGATCGGTCACCTGGGAGATCTGGATTACTTCGATTTGATAACTATCTTTTCCGCTCTGGAACTTGCTATGCACCAGAGCGGTCTTCGAGTAAAGCTGGGCACTTCTCTTGCCGAATTGCAGAAGTTATATTTAGAGTTTAAAACTGTTTAAAGGACTATAAACGGAAGGAAAAAATTATAATGGCACGCAAACGTGAACTTACTTTATTACCACCCGGAGTCAGGGTTTACATGGGCTCAGAAAGTCGCAAAAAGCGAGAATATCTTGCGGAGATCTTTGATGGGGCCCGCCAGCGGGGGTTCGATGAGCTGGATCTGCCCACACTTGATTACTATGATTCTATTGTAAAAGGGGTAAGTAAAAACCTGTCCCGGCGCACATATCAGTTCCAGGATGACGAGGGGGAGCGTCTCGCTTTGCGTCCCGATGCGACCGCCCAGGTGGCCAAAATACTTTCGGGCCGGTTTGCTCCCGATGAGCTTCCCGGTAAATACTGTTACTCCTGTCGCAACTACCGAGCGTTTGAGCTGCGCAGGGGTGAACTGCGGGAATTTCAACAGTTTGGTGCGGAAATTATTTCCTCTGATCGCAAAAAATCGGATCTTGAACTCCTTTTGTTTCTTTTTGAATGTCTGGACAAAATTGAAATCGAAAAATTTGTCCTCGACCTTGGCCATGTCCAGGTTTATAAAGGTCTTTTAGAGGAAACCGGCCTCGACCCTGCAGCCAAAAAACGTCTCTGGAAGGAGATGTACCATAAAAACGAAAAGGCGCTTGCGAATATAATGGAGGATATGAATATTTCAACCGGTGAAAAAGAAATACTGTTAGAACTCCCCGGTTTATACGGTGGCGCGGAGGTTCTGGATAAGGCTGAAAAAATAAAAAAACAGTCCCCCCGGGCTCGCCAGGCTCTTTCCCATCTCAGTTTTCTTTTTGAAAAGCTCTGTGACGCCGGATATGAAGACCGGATAAGTCTTGATCTGAGCGTGGTTCGTGACCTGGATTATTATACAGGTATAGTGTTTGAGGGTCTGGTTACCGGTTTTGGCCGCCCGGTGGTTGGCGGAGGCCGATATGATGGTCTTTACGCCCACTACGGAGACCCCCATCCGGCCACCGGTTTCGCCCTCGAAATAGACCGCCTGCTTCCGCTTCTTTAAAACACAGGGAGAGGAAAGCGAACGTGGAGACAGGGGAAAGGGTTGTGTTTGACTCTTTGTGGAGGTGCTGCTTATAAGAAAAAGTTGTTTGCAAAGTATTGCATTGCGTGGTCACTTTCAGCGTTTGCTGGTTGCGCCGTTTCTTGTAAGATTGATCCTTGTGGATGGTGAAAATATGAAAATATTAGTAAAGAAATTACCTGTAAGATTTGTTATATTTTGGTCGATATTTTTTTTAATATCAGGCTTTTTTTATATTTTTTATACCGATTGAGAGGCTTAATAGTAACATTAGAACATTTCCGAATGTACTATACGCAATTTTTTGGCCTTCCAACATTTCTGACATTATTTTTTTACCTAAGTTGAGCGGTTCTGAGATCGAGGATGTATCACATCTTGTTTTCTCAT
>CAYTSZ010000114.1:0-7117 GCA_964440635.1 uncultured bacterium | reverse complement strand
ATCTAAATATCTGGATATAGTTGTATTTTAGATGCAGTCTTAACATTTGTTTATTTGCGTTGTTATCCGGCTGTTTTATTCCGGCAATTAAAACTTTTCTAAATAACACTTGACACAGGCGGTAATTTTGCCTTATACTTTACTAACTTAATAAAGTTTGTTTAGTTTATCATTTAACCGGAGTTGATTACAAGTGAGTATTGCAGATGATTTTACGCAGCTTATCGGGAATACACCGCTGGTGCGCATTAATGATTTTGAAGCAGAAATCGGACCGGGAGTGGAAATTTTTGCCAAACTTGAATTTTTTAACCCCGGCGGTTCTGTTAAGGATCGTATCGCCTACTCTATGCTCAAAGCAGCCGAAGACGAGGGACTGCTTGCGGCCGGTGGAACGATTGTGGAACCGACCAGCGGTAATACGGGGATCGGGCTGGCCTCGGTGGCTGCGGCGCGGGGATACAGGTTAATTTTAACGATGCCCGAGTCGATGAGCAAAGAGCGCCGGGCGCTGCTTAAGGCACTGGGCGCCGAGCTGATTTTAACACCGGCCGAAAAAGGAATGCAGGGCGCAATCGATAAAGCCGAGGAAATTTTAGCCGGCAGCGACAAAGCTTATATGCCCCAGCAGTTTAAGAATAAAGCAAATCCGCAGATACATTTTCAAACAACCGGCCCCGAAATTTATCGGGATAGCGAAGAAAACATTGATATTCTCGTCGCCGGTATCGGAACCGGCGGAACAATTAGCGGTGTTGGTGAATATCTGAAAGAACAAAACGCAAATATCAGGGTTATCGGAGTGGAACCGGCCGAATCTGCGGTCCTCAGCGGTGGCGAGCCGGGGCCGCACATGATACAGGGAATCGGAGCCGGATTTGTCCCGGAAATCCTGGACACATCAATCATCGACGAGGTTATCAGAATCAAAGACGAAGAATCCCTGGCAACCTCACGTGAGATATCCCGGCGCGAGGGACTGCTGGTGGGTATATCCTCCGGCGCCGCCTTCGCCGCGGCGCTGAAGATCGCCCGGAAAGAGAAAAACAAACGTATCGTCACTGTCTTTCCCGACAGTGGCGAACGTTACCTGAGCACTACATTGTATAAAACCGAGGAGGAATAAAGATGAATATAACTGTCAACGGTGAAGAAACCACACTTGAGGCCAAAAATCTGACGGTGGATAGACTGCTCGAAGAGCTTGAAGTTGATATGCCGGGGATGGTTTCTGTAGAACTGAACGATGAAATTGTCAGCCGCAGCAAGCACGATGAAACAGCAGTCAGTGACGGCGATCGTATCGAGTTTTTATATTTCATGGGCGGAGGCTGAAGATGACAGATATAAACAGTAAACTGGTCAATAACCCCCAGATTCAGAGCGGCGGGCAACCGGTCTCCCCCACACTGGTTACCTCTACCGCTTTTGAATATGAAAGCGGCAGCGAGTTAGAGGAAGTTTTCGCCGGTAAAAAGTTTGGCCACGTTTACAGCCGACTGGGCAATCCAACCCTGGTGACGCTGGAGAAAAAAATCAGCGAGCTGGAAAATGGGATCGGTGCGGTCAGCGCAGCTTCCGGAATGGCGGCGATCAGCGGGGCGGTCCTCACTTTAGCCCACGCCGGCGACGAAATTGTTGCCTCCAGCAGTCTTTTCGGGGGAACCTATGAACTGTTTTCAGAAGTTCTGCCCGATTACGGGATAAAAACCCGTTTTGTGGATCCCGGAAAACCCGAGAACTTCCGCGAAGCTATTAATTCCCGGACCAGGCTTTTATTCGTGGAAACTATAGGTAATCCACGTCTTGACGTGGTTGACCTGGATACCGTGGGGACAATCAGCCGGGAGGAAAATTTGCCCCTGATTGTGGACAGCACAGTAACCACTCCCCTGCTTGTCCGGCCGGAAGAATATGGCGCCGCGCTGGTGGTTCATTCGACAACTAAATATATTAACGGTCACGGCAATGCGGTTGGCGGGGTGGTAGTCGACACCGGGAATTATGACTGGGAGAAAAACCCGCATCTGGCCCAGAACAGTAAAGAGTTCGGACAATTTGCTTTCATAGCAACCATGCGCAAACGGATGTACAGGAACTTTGGCATCTGTATGGCGCCGTTTAACGCCTACCTGACCCTGACCGGGCTGGAAAGTCTTGGCGCCCGAATGAAGCTGCACTGCAGTAACACTTTACAGCTGGCCAGCAGTCTACGGAATAATTCAAAACTGAAAAAAGTTCGATACCCCGGTCTTGATAATCATGAACAACATCAACTGGCCGGCAGGCAGTTTCGAAACAGATACGGCGCTATCATGACGCTTCATTTAAAGAATAAGAAACAATGTTTTGAATTGATAGACAACCTTAATATAGCGCATAACCTGGCCAATATAGGCGATACCCGGACCCTGATCATCCATCCGGAATCAACTATCTGCCGGGAAGCAAGCGCCGATGAAAAAAAGCAGATGGGCGTCGATGAAACCATGCTGCGCATCTGTGTGGGACTGGAAGATATAAAAGATCTGATTGCTGATTTTCAGGAGGCACTGGAAAAATTATGAAGTTAAGCGATAAAGAACTGGAAACACTGCGCGAGCTGCCGCCCAAAAAACTGCTGGAAGAGGTTTTTGGCCTGTTTGGCGAGCGGGCGGCGATCGGGACCAGTTTCCAGAAAACCGGGACCGTGATAATCGATATAGCCAGCAAAGTTCTGGATGATTTCAGGGTTTTTTTCATAGACACCCTGCGCCACCCCGATGAAACCTATAAATTCATAAAAACAGTTGAAGAAAAATACTCTATAGAGGTCGAAAAATACAGACCCGATGTTGAAGAGTTGACAGAGCTACTGCGCGAACAGGGGCGATACGGACACCTGTTTTCTGTCGACGAGAGAAAAAACTGCTGCCAGATACGCAAGATAAATCCGGCCCGGAAGATGGAAGCAAACCTGGAGGCGGCAATAAGCGGTCTCCGGGCGGATCAGTCCGGATTTAGAAATAAAAACCTGAGCAAAGTATATTACAAAAAAAGAGTCGGACAGCAGTCTCTTTTGAAGGTCAACCCGCTTTATGACTGGACAGAAGCTGATCTGGACAGTTATATTGAGGAACACAAACTGGAAATTCACCCGCTTTACGATTACGTCTCGGAGTGCGGAGAAAAATACCGGGTAATCGGCTGCGAAACCTGTCATGTACCCGTCCAGGCTGACCGGCCCGCCCGGGCCGGCAAATTCCCCTGGGAAACAAGCGAAAAAGAATGTGGACTACACTATAAAGACGGCGGAGGTATTTAAGATGAATTTAAACGAAGAACAGATTGAACGTTACTCCCGGCACATTATCCTGCCGGAGATCGGTGGCCAAGGGCAGGAAAAACTCTTGGACGGAAGTGTCCTGGTTGTCGGGGCCGGAGGGCTCGGTTCTCCGGTTCTCTACTACCTGGCGGCGGCCGGGGTGGGCAGAATTGGAATTATCGACAGCGATACTGTCGACCTCTCCAACCTGCAGCGCCAGATCCTTCACACCACCACTGAGGTGGGCAAGGATAAAACAGCTTCCGCTGCCGACACTCTGCGCCGAATCAATCCAGACGTCAAATTCGATTTATTCCAGGAAAGGCTGACCACCGACAATGCCTGCAAATTGATTGGGCGTTATGATATTGCGGTGGACGGCAGCGATAATTTCGCCACCAAATTTCTGGTTAACGATGCTGCCGTGTTAACAGAAACACCCTATTCTCACGCGGGCGTGTTGCGTTTCCAGGGCCAACTTTTTACACATCTGCCCGGAACCTCCTGTCTGCGCTGTATATTCCCCGAGCCGCCGCCGCCGGACGCAGTTCCCACCTGCCGGCAGGCCGGAATACTGGGTGCGGTGGCCGGCGTGCTGGGCACAATGCAGGCCGCCGAAGTTCTTAAGTTTTTACTGGACGAGGGAAACCTGCTCACAAACTCACTGCTGACGGCTGACATAAAGAACATGCAGTTTCGTAAAATAAAAGTTAACCGCAACCAGGAATGTCCAATCTGCGGCGTCGAGCCAACAATAAGCGACCCCCGGGAGGTCAACTATGAAGAACCCCAGTGTCAGCTCTGAAGCACCGGAGAGGTTGAGTCTGCCCCGGCGGCTGAGTGAGCAAATGATTGATCAATGCCAGCGGGATGCTCCGCTGGAAGCCTGTGGTTTGCTACTGGGAAACGGTGAGACCGTGACTGAAATTCGAGAAATGAACAACAGCGATGCTGAGGCTGAACACTACATGATGGAACCGGAGGAACAATTTGAGGTATTCAAAGAACTTCGCGAGCGGGAGGAACTGGTGGTTGGAATCTACCACAGCCATCCGGCCAGTGAAGCCCACCCTTCTCCGGAAGACGTCCGGCTGGCCTTTTATCCCGGAATAATTTATGTAATTATATCCCTGGCTGGAAAAGAACCGGTAATCCGGGGGTTTAAAATAATCGAGGAAAAGATCGAAGAGGTCGAGATTGAAACAGTTTGAATTATCGTTTTGGAGGTTAAACCATGCAGGGATTTTATGAAATCGGCGAGCCTATTATTGAAAAACTGAACAATCTGAAGGAGAAAATCAGACGTTTTCAGAAAGGTGGGCTTTCCCACCGCGGCTTCAAAGCACTGCGGGTCCCCTGCGGTATTTATGAGCAGCGCACAGAGGGAATTTATATGATCAGGGTTCGTATAGCCGGCGGAGGAATAACTTCCCGTCAGGCGCAAGCGCTGGCTGACATAAGCCGTAAATACGGCGATGGCAGTCTGCATGTGACCACCCGGCTGGATATTCAGATTCACGGCGTGGAAGGCGAAGACCACCTGGAAAACATTATTGACGAACTGCTGGAGGCGCGGCTTACCTCTTTCGCCGGTGGCGGTAATTCGCTGCGCAACGTAACAAACTGTCCCTTCAGCGAAGTCTGTCCAGAGGAAATTCTACCAGCTTCCAGAAGCGCTATAAAGCTGACCGAAATAATTCTTCCCCGGCCAGACAGTTCCGGTCTACCGCGTAAATATAAAATATCGTTTTCCGGGTGCAGGAAAGACTGTGCCCACGGGGCATTTACTGATCTTGGTTTTATACCGGTCAAAAATGGTAATAAAAATGGTTATCGTGTTTTCGCCGGTGGTGGGCTGGGCGCACGACCAGATGCAGGTATTGAAATTTATGATTTTATTACTCCCGACGAAGTCCCCTACGTAGCCGAAGGTGTTAAACAACTTTTTAACAGCCATGGCAATCGCGAAGATAAACATGCAGCCCGCCTGAGATTTGTCCGCAAAAAATTCGGAGACGAAAAGTTTCGTAAAATGTGCCACCGGGCGGTGGAAACTGCAAAACAAGAGGAAAATTTTGATTTTTCCCTGCCTGAAATCCCTGGAAACCATCCTCCCACCACCAACCGGGGGGCACCGGACAGTGAGTGGTTCAAAGCAAACACCCGAGCGGAAAAAGAAGCGCCTTACCGTTCCGTAGTTATACCGGTTCCACTTGGAGATATACAGTTCGAGGAATTAAAAAAGGTAGCTACCTTAAGCGAAAAATACACCGATGGAAACATCTACACCAGCCAGTATCAGGGTTTAATACTGAAAGGAGCACCAGAAAACAAGCTAAAAGAAATCCGTGAAAATTTAGAAAAAATAAACACAAATTATACTACTCCGCTCAGGTATATTTATACCCGAACCTGCAAAGGAGCCGCAACCTGTAAACTGGGGCTGTGTCTCTCCCAGAATCTGGAGAACGCAATACACAAGAGACTTGCCGGATTGAACAGCGGCGGGGAACCGGGGGGGATTAAACTGTTCATCTCAGGCTGTCCGAACTGCTGCGGACAACATTTTCTGGCCGACCTTGGTTTTTTTGGCGCCGTAAAAAGAAAAGACAAACGGGCCATACCCTGCTACCGGGTGGTTGCCGGGGGACGAACTGATAATAAACTGGCCAGAGATTTTGAACCGGTTTCCGCCTATCGGATCCCCGATCTGGTCAGAGATTATGTCGAGGCCTTTTCAGCCAGTTCCGCCGATAACTTTCCCCAGTTTTTCAAAACCGGCGGTGAATCCCTGTTAGAAAAACTTATTGAAAAATATGCCCCTATTCCCGATTTTACCGAGGACAGAAATTATTATTACGACTGGGGGGCAGAAAAACCATTTGAAATCAGCAAACTTGGCGAAGCAGAATGTGGGGCCGGAGTCATAGCTCTAATTGAATCCGATCTCAAAGAAGCACATAATAAACTGGACCGCCACAAACGCAGTGAGAACAACCACCTCTACCGCGTTTTGGTAGCCGCAGCCAGAGCTCTTTTGGTAACCAGAGGTGAAGACGCCACCGAAGAGGAAAAGATATTTTCTCTCTTTAAAAAATATTTTGTGGATAGCAAAATGGTGAACAGCAAGTTTGCTTCATTGATTGAAAAGGCGAAAAATAACCAGATGGTTGAAGAAAAAAAGATTTCAGAGGTAGAAGCTCTGCTTGAGGAAATAGAAGAACTCTATAACTCCATGGACAGCTCGTTCAAATTTCCGGCCGAAAACAGTAAATCCGGCAATGAAAAGGAAGACCATAAGGCGACAGTGAAACAGGACCTGAGGGGTGTTGGCTGTCCGATCAATTACGTAAAAGCCAAACTTTTTCTAGAAAATATGGAAACCGGCGAGACATTGAGCTTGCTGCTGGACGAAGGAGAACCGATAGAAAACGTTCCGGCCAGTCTAAAAGAGGATGGGCACAAAATTCTAAAAATCCAGCAAGTGGAAGATTACTACCGTCTGCTGGTTGAAAAATCTAAATAGAATAATTTAGCGAGCCCTGTTTTTTCTGCCACTCGGAACGAAGTTCTTCAAAATTTTTGTCAAAATTAGCTTCCAGGCAGGACTGGGTTTCCTGCCAGTATTTCTGGAGAGTGTCGCTTTCAACCTCCGCCGAACGGGTCAGGTCAACTCCACCTTCCAGCACCTTTATTACGTCCCAGACGGAGATATCAGCCGGTTCTTTGCCCAGGGTGTATCCACCATTAACTCCACGGTGGCTCACAGCAAGTCCCGCCTTTTTAAGCTCCAGTAAGATCTGATCCAGGTAA
>CAYTSZ010000113.1:0-7125 GCA_964440635.1 uncultured bacterium | reverse complement strand
CTTTCCGATGAAGAGCGCCGGCCACTCCACCGCCGGTTTGAAGCTGGGCATTGGCGGCGTTAACCACCCCGTCCAGGTCGAGCTGATTGGCGATATCTCCTTTTTTGCACTCCAGAGTAACTGAACCTATTTCTTTTTTCATGTTCAAAACAACCTTCCTTATCGGTTTGGAATGAAAAAATAACAAAATTAATTGCTGTTAAATATAACCTTCCCCGTTTATAATATTGGTGCTAATTTAAAGTCAATCCCGCCATGGTTTATATTTGCCTTAATAATTAACATTTTATGGAGTACTGAAAATGAATTTAACAGATAAGCTGAATATTGCAAACCAAACAGTTAAAAAACAGAACCTTCCAATGATGCCGTCATTGCCGGGCTTGACCCGGCAATCCATGTTGAAGTTGATGTTGATTGACAGGTGTAATTCAAAATCAAAATGGATTCCGGGGTCAAGCCCCGAAATGACGTCGGAAGATTCTTTTAAAAAAACAGAACTTATTTCGATTCCCCCCCTAAAAATACGATGAACGGAACCACGGGCGTAGATACCGGCAAACTTACGTCGGGGCCTGTATTACCGACGCTGCTGCGACTGACTGCGCCGATGGTCATGGGAATTGCAAGCCTTGTAATATTTCAACTGGCAGATACCTATTTTGTGGGCCGGCTGGGGACAGAACCACTGGCCGCCATCAGTTTTACCTTCCCTGTGATTTTAGTAATAAATAGCGTGGCCCTGGGGATAGGACTGGGCGCAGCGGTCGTAATATCCCGGGCGATAGGGTCGGGCGACCAGCATCGAGTGCGGGTTTTGACCACCCACAGCCTGCTGCTGGCGCTATTAATAGTCGCTCTTTTTGTGCTGACCGGACTTTTAACCATTAAACCTTTATTCCGCCTGCTGGGGGCAAAACCGGATATTATCATCCTGCTTCAGCAATATATGAATATATGGTATCTGGGGATGATTTTTGTGGTGGTCCCGATGGTCGGAAACAACGCCATCCGGGCCACCGGTGATACGCTAACACCGGGATTAATGATGGCTTTCGGCGCAGTGGTTAATGTTATTCTTGACCCACTGCTTATCTTCGGAATAGGCCCGTTCCCTGAAATGGGGATCAGCGGGGCGGCTTTAGCCACCGTTATTTCCCGCTCGGTTACATTCAGCGTTGCTCTTTATGTTCTGGCTATCCGCGAGGACATGATTCCCTGTTCGGCCTCTACAGTCAAAGAACTTTTACGTTCCTGGGGAACTATTCTTCATATAGGAATTCCCACCTCCCTGGCCCGGATGGTCCTGCCCCTGGCAACCGGTATTATCGTTCGCTTCCTTTCATATTACGGAGCGGCCGCGGTGGCCGCCTATGGAGTTGCAACCCGGATAGAATTTTTAGGGATGACTGTCATTATTGCCGTATCTTCGGTTATGGCACCTTTTGTCGGCCAAAACAGGGGAGCAAAACTTTTTGACCGGATCCGGCGGGGTATCTGGAGCGGAAAAATATTTGCCCTCAGTTGGGGAATTGGATTTGGGCTGATTGTTATACTGGCGGCGCGACCAATCGCCCTGTTTTTTAACAGCGATCCCAACTACGTATCAGTGCTGGTTTCCTACCTTCGTATTGTTCCTATTACTTATGGGATGCACGGAATTTTGCTGATCTGCGTCGCAGCCATCAATGTCCTCAAACGACCTTTTCTGGCCGCGGGAATGGTAGCCGGGGAAATGTTTATTCTCTGTATACCCATCGCCTGGCTGTTTTCCTATCCCCTGGGGCCAACCGGTATCTTTGGCGCAATCAGTATTTCGTTTCTGCTGGCAGGAGTCGGAGGTCATTTTGTTTTAAAGAAAATAATCAATTGGGAAGAGGAGTCTGTCCTCAGACAGGAGATCGAAGTTAAGGCCACAGCCCCTTAAAAAGATCAGGATTCAGTGTTTTTTTTCACGAATAATTTTTCAGTTATATTCGCCATGTTGGTTATTATTTCCCATTCCGTTTCTATTCTGCGCAGAGACCGGGCCCAGAGGCTTTGATCTTTTTTTTCCACTTCATCAACCTTTTCACAAACAGAACGATAAACATCCAGAGCTTTTTCGGCGCAGGTTTCCATTGAAAATTCATTGGCCCGGACAAGGGCATTTTCTTTAATTTTTTTGCGCCGCTTGCTATCCAGATTATATATCCAGCTCAAAGCTCGCGCAAACTCCTTTTCGTCCTCGTTTGCAAGTATTCTCCCCTGCTTGCCGTCCTCTAAAATATCACGGACTCCCGAGGCCTCCAGGGCAACTACCGGGGTCCCGGCTGCCATGGCCTCCACGAGAACCATCCCCTGGGTTTCGGTTTTGGAAGCAAAAACAAATACATCCATCGCACTGTAGGCATCAATAAGCTGCTGTCCTTCAAGAACACCGGTAAAATGAAGCCGCCCGGCGCCTCCAGCCCGGGCAAATATTTTTTTTATCTCAAACCTGGAAGAGCCTTCGCCAACGACAAGAAAATGAGGTTGTTCTTCTTCCTTTAAGAAAACACAGACCGCACGAGCCAGAAAAGGCAGGTTTTTTTCGGGCGCCAGCCGGCCCAGGTGGCCCACTAAAAACTTATCCTGTGGGATTTCAAAACGATTGCGGAAGCGCTTTCCATTACCGCCGGAAAATTTATTAATTTTAACTCCGGTGGGAAGAACATCAATCGGCGTTTTTACTCCCCGATCCCTGAGCAGGTCGGCCACACTGCTGCCGGGAGCAAACACATGATCGGTAAGATTCCCGTAGTGGACGGCAATCTCGCTTACCAGCGTCTTGACGGTGGGATTATTCACCGGCAGATAGTGGGTGTATTGCTCGTAAAGGGTATGATGGGTAAAAACAAGGGGAACCTGGAATCGCCTTGAAACCCGGAGGGCTGTCACTCCCAGTAGAAAAGGATGATGACTGTGTACAATATCCGGTTCACACTCTTCGAGCATGGGGGATAACATCCCGAGCGCCGATATTTTCACCGAAAAATCTGTTCCGTTAAAATTCTGTATGGAAGGAATTCTGATCACATCTTCTTCATCTTCGGGCTGATTTTCAAACTCCGGCGCAACAACAATAACCCGGTGCCCTTTTTTTCTATATTGTTCCGTAAACATCTGAACAGATTTGGGAACCCCACCCACGAAAGGAGCGTATGTATTAGTAAACATGTAGATATTCAAGTGTCCTTTTCCTCCAGCCGTAGATTATTTCCGGGCATTGGTTTTTGTTTCCATCCCGGGATGGAAACCAGCACCCGGGGGCGTTTATTATACCAACTGGCATCAAGATTTATCAGCAAATGTTTGCCCTCGGGCTTTATGCTTACAGTGACAGTTCCAAATTTTGTCGGAATTGGTCCAAAACTGACGGATCCCTCATCGAGCCAGTCGGAAAAAATCCCGCGGCCGATAATCAGTTTTCCCCCCTCTTCCCCCACAAACAAAGAGCGCATCATCAGCAACCATTCTGAAGCCGCCCATACGTGCTGACCATCACCCATACAGCCACCTTTCGTCCGGGGGTGAACCGCCTCTGGCCACTGGCCGGTTCCACTGGCCAGATCGGCCACGGTATTAATGACCGAACGATAACGCTCATCGCCGGTCTGAAGCAGCACCTGGGCGACATGAAGTGTCAGATAGGGATTGATCCCGGAATGAATCATTTCCTGAAAAAAACCGCCTTCAAAAAACTCATTTTCCAACAAATAATCGACTGTACTGGTAAGATACTCATCGCCGGCTGAAATAAGGTTCAGGGGATAAGCAGAGACAATAGAACCAATAGCGCCGGCATCCATCCGCCGGGTCGGGGCGGCGGGCATGATCCTGTTCCCCAGCCGGGCCTGCACTTTCTCCAGACTAGTTTTTATTGCGGCCATAAAATCCGCGGCGTCATTATCGAAGGCCTCGGCTATTTCTCGTTTTTTATAATTTCTCATCATGGTAGCCGCCGCCTTCAGACCGGCTACGCCCCAGAAATCGTCCCAGTAATAATAATCGTTGGGTCCCAGGTGCTCGGCGCTAAATCCGGCCGGAAGCAATCCGGCGTGTGGTTCATCTGAATCACCGGACAAACGTTTTCTGCTAATCCAGCGGGCACCTTTTTGTATGGATTTTTCCCAGCTATCCGGCGGAGACTGACCGGTGAACTGACAGTAGCGGTTCATAATCCACAGCACCTGGCCGTTGGAATCCCATTCACCACGCTGAGAACAGAAATATCCGCTGTATTTCTGCCGGGCCGGAAAACTGTTTATACATCTAAATACACGGTCGGGAAAACCAGTGGCCAGCAGCGCATCCAGTATAAAAGCTGCATCACGAAACCAGAAACGCTTATAAGTGTAGGGCCCCGGATAAACATCCCCGGGGGAATGAAGTAAGACCGTGCGCACAGCGGCTTTGTACAGAAAGACAAACTTTTCATCAGGGACTTCCAACCGGCAGCTATTTTCCAGAGTTTCTTCCCAGAGTTCTGTTGCTGTACTGGCCGACTCCGACGAATTATTTTTATCTGATTTTTTTACCTCAAGAGGAATGGAGACACTGATCTCAGTTTCTTCGCCGGGAGGAACACGAAACAGGGCGGCCCCGGTGGCCATCCCAACTTTACAGCAAATTTTATTTTTGTCGCTATCACCGGGCAGTTTGTAATAAACATCCCCTTCTTTGTACCCGGAGAGTTGCATTCGCTGTGGTTTTTCAGAGAGAAAAATATTTTTTTCTCCGGCCACCCGCCATTTTCTTCCCTCGTTTTTAATCTCAATCTGACTGATCAGGCTAATTCCTTCCGGATTATAGGGGCGCAGGGCCATAACCAGCCAACCGCCCCGGTCAGTTTTTGCTTGCGACTTAATAACACAGTTTGATCCGTTACCGTCGATTTCCACAGTAGCCGTCAGAGAGAGGCTACATCCATCTTTTTTAAATTTTGTTATAACCTCTGCCCCCGGATTACAATTAAGTTTCTGATCCACATAGCGCTGTTCGGAGGGAATTATTTCTTTACTGCCATCCGCACCCAGTAACCAGAAATCAACTGACCAGCTATCATGAAAAGGCATGACCAACCCCCGCGGATCAACAATTGCCAGATTTTCCCAGTCGGGCAAACCAACCGCAGTCCAGTTGCGATGGGTCAGATTAATATTGGTAAGTGAAAAGGAACGGGGAATAAATGACTCGTTGCCGGGATCGAACTGGCGGTTAACCCAGTAGGGCCAGATCCAGTCCAGATTATGTTGAATAGCCTGGCTGTTGAGCAGACCGCGGGCGTGCATAACCGCCCCGTGACGAAGCAACTCGGTGGGAGCAAGCACCTCGCTGGGTTTACTAAAACGGCTCAATTGTCCAAAGACCTCAAAAGGATCAATAAATCTTTTTGCTTTTGCAATCCATTTGATAAAAAACCTCAGAATTGCCAGCAAAAAACGAAGCACAACAGTTCACCGCCGTTTATCATCACCACAGGGCAAAAAACCACTAATGCTACTCTGCTAATTATCAACCGGAAGATCTAAAAATCTATCCGCCAGTTATTTCTTCTTTTTTCTCTCTGTATTCCTCGCTCTCGATTTCACCGCGAGCATATCTCTTATCCAGGATATCCAGAGCGGACTCGGAGCCGGAATCTTCAGAGGCTATTTTGCTCCCGCTCATGGCAAGTCGGATTAACAGATAACCAGCCAGTACAATCAGCACCAGAAAGAAAACCCAGACCAGAATCATTCCCAGGGGACCGAAACCAAAACCCATCATATGCCCGCTTTGCCCCCAGTGCTCGGCACCACGGTACTGGGCTGCCGGTAAAGAAACAATATAATTAAGAAGTTCCATCTCATCTCACTCCTCCCGATCTAAATTATCGAATACTTCTTTCAGACCCGATTCGACCTCGCGGGCCACTTTCATAAGCGCGGTGTTGTCAACCATAGCCATGGCTATGGTCGGACGAATTATGGCCACTACAGTTCGATGCTGCTTCTCGTATACAATGACATTGCAGGGAAGCAGCAGGCCGATGTCTTCCTCAGCCTCTATGGCCCGGTAAGCGTTGGCCGGATTACAGGCCCCCAGAATCCGATAGCGTTTGAATTCTTTGCTCAGTTTCTGCCTGAATTTTTCCTGAACATCAATTTCAGTCAGAATCCCAAACCCCTGTTTCTTGAGTTCCGCGGTGACCCTCTCCAGGGTATCTTCAAATGAAAGTTCGAGTTCTTTCTTGAAACCGTAATCAATCATATTACCTGACCTCCTTAAAATGTAATCCTGTTCCTTTATTAAACTACTACTCCCGGGTGAGAAAATCAATGTATATTTTTGGGAATAAAACCAGTTCAAGCTTAAACCAAACCCCGAAACCGACAAACCACAGGACAAACATTGCTACACTTGAGGCAATAATCCATCATCTTAAGAAGGGTTATAATTACCTGTGATTTAAAAAATCAAACCTGTTGGGGTTCAGTATCGATTTTCCCATAGTCCCCGCAAACGATTTTTACTGGAGGGACCGGTTCCATTTTTCTATATTTTCTTTCTGATCTTTAAATAGAGCCGAGGGGTCATCGTTAATCTCAATACTGTAAATTCGATCACCTTCGGAAATCGAATCCACAACGTCCTGCCCCTCAATTACTTTTCCGAAAACAGAGTGTTTCCCATCGAGGTGCGGGGTTGGACGATGGGTGATAAAAAACTGGCTGCCGTTAGTATTGGGCCCGGCATTAGCCATGGAAAGAATCCCGGCTTCGTCATGGCTCAGTTCGGGGTGAAATTCATCTTCAAACTGGTAACCGGGGCCTCCCCGGCCTGTTCCGTCCGGGTCTCCACCCTGGATCATGAAATCATCAATAACCCTGTGAAAAGTCAGATTGTCATAAAAACCCTGGCGGGCCAGGTTTAAAAAATTGGCAACTGTCATCGGTGCCCGGTCAGCAAATAATTTTATTTCGATATCACCCTTGCTGGTTATCATTGTAATGTTAATCGGCTGCAGTTCATTGTTTTCATTTCCCATTTTAAATTTCCTTTCTAAATTTAATTAATTCCAGGTGAAAATATCACCAGATTAAAAATATTATAGGCTAAAGA
>CAYTSZ010000112.1:0-7127 GCA_964440635.1 uncultured bacterium | reverse complement strand
CAGTAAGATATATTTTCCCTCTGTAATTCAAATTTTTCCGTATCAGAAAAATCAGATCTGGTGAGCAGCCGGGTGCTCAAACGTTCAATCCCTTTTTCTTTATCCGATTTTCTGTATATTCGAAAGCCGGCTTCGAAAAACTCCGAAGGTGGTTCATCCCATTTTTTCTCAAGTTTCAAAAATAACTGTTCGCTGCGCTGTTGATCCCCTCTGTAATAAGCAACAACGGCCAGGTTAAGCCGGCCGGAAAGTGTAAGCTGGTCAAGCCCTATTTTCTGCAACCTTTGATACGCGGAGTCATACCGCTCGAGGGAAACCTCCAGTGAAGCCAGCCACTCATCTATCATTTTGAGCTGCGTTCTTTTGAAATTCACTGTTTGTCTGAGCCTTTTCAAATCAGCAAACCCCTCCGCATATTCCCCTATCTGCCGATAATAACGGACCATATTCAATCCAAGTTCATAGGCAAGTTCAGGCGGGTAATTTTTCCACTCAAAACCGGACGGAATATAATTTTTCATTTTCTTATAATTACCGGTCTGATGCAGGGTTCGAAGCTGAGATATATACACTCTCCGCTTTGATTTCGGGGCTATATCCAAATCCAGAAACCGGTCACCGGTTTCAAGTGAAAAATCCGGCCAACCGCGGTGGCGGAAATAATCCGGGGCCCGATAGCCGGCCAGGTTAACAAGTTGTGTATCAGCAAGCAAAACAGAAATAAGATCGTTTTGCCACCACTCTTTCGGCAATTTATGTTCAAACAACAACTCGCACCATTCGCGTTTTAAATCACCGGTTTCTTGCGGGCGTGCTTCCAGCACCCGCTTCAAGAGCTGAGAATCGTATTTTTCCTCGCCCAGAGCAATATCAAGTTTTATTAATTCCCCGGCCGCCTTAAGTTCCGCGCTTAAATAGCTAACATCAATTAAAGAATCCAGTTCTATATATTTTGCCCGGCTTCCACTGCGGTAAGCGTGGCGGGCCAGTTGGAAAGCAGCTCTGGAATTCCAGGGTTCTGCCGACTTTTGTTCTAAGACTTTTTGAAAATCTTCAATCGCCTCACCTGAATTCCCTATGCTCTTTTTAACAAGAGCAAGGTTGTAGAGGGATTCTGCTTCCCCGGAGAGTTCATACCACTTTTCATATACTTCCTTCGCTTTTTTAAATTCTCCCAGTTCAAAATACACTGCTCCAGTCAAACGAAAATATTTAAATTGCAGTTCAGAATCAGCCACTTCTTCTCCGGAAAGAAAATAATCTTTTGCCTCCCGTAAGCGTCCCAGTTTATAATAAGTAAAGGCCCGCTGATAACTGTCGGAGGTAGTTTTAAATTCCCCGGCCATGCGCAATTCATTGAGCTGTTCATCGGCTTTGGTGTATTTTTCTTCCGATAAATACCAGCTTATAAGATGGCGGCGAGCTGCCGGATCGGGCTCGGCGGTCTGCCGGTAGCGGACCATAGCTTCCTCAAATCTATCAAGCTCCACCAGATAATCGCCAAGTTCCAGATTTAACTTTGATTTTTTATTTTCATCCGCCAGCCTAATTGCTTTTTCATACCAGTCGATAGCCTCCCGCTCTTTTCCGGCGACACGATTCAAACGACCAAGATCACGGGCGGCCTGGAGTTGTAGTTCAGAACCAGTATCTGCTACCACCTTTTCTAACTTTTCTGTTCCAGCTTTTATATTATCTTCTTCAATATCAACCCAGGCCTGTCCGTACAAACTCCTGTCTCGGTAATTTTCTTCATCTTCAATCATTTTATATTTCTGACGGGCGGTTTCAAAATTCCCCAGTTGATAATTTATTTCGGCGCTGAGAAAAATAGCTTTGTTGCGCTGCGGTGAGGTATCAAAAGAAATATCTTCCAGCAACTCAAGAGCAGCTTCATATTTTTTTTCCTCCACATTCATCATCGCCAGGCGGTACGTCCAGGCTGTATTTGACGGATTGGATTCATGAAATTCACGGGCCATACGAATAGCCCGGGAGCGATTGCCTGTTTTTTCAAGAAATTCTATCGCCTGTTTATAGACCTCTTCAGTTCCAAATTCAAAAGGTTTTTCTTTCTTTTCCAGGTAGGCAAGCAAAAAATTACCGGAATCAATCCTGTCTGTTTTCAGTATCGCTTCAAAAGCTCTCTCCAGAGCATAATTTGTTTTCTCACGTTCAAGTTTTTCCTTCTTCAAGGCCCGTATATAATTTTCAAGCGCAGCTTCATATTTTTCTTCTATATAATCTATTTCAGCCAGCCCGTAAAAAACCCGCGCGCGATAAGCAGTATCGGAATAACTGGCCAGACAGTTGTTAAACTGCATCCGGGCCAGTCGATATTCTCCTTGCTCAACCAACCCGACGGCCGTCTGATAATCACGCTGACGCCGGGCGGCAGTCCGGCTAAACGGTATCCAGGAGGCATACAGCTCCCCCGCACTAAAAAATAATAAAACTCCTACCAGAAAAACCACAGTGAACTTTCGCAAAAATATCCCTCACAGCAAAATAGATTCTGTAAAACACGCGCCAGAATGTCCCTGATAACTAAACCCGCACCCACACATTTATACTCAAATATGAATAAAGAAGGGAAATTCAACTTAATACCTTCTTACTATTATTATCGTAATAATTGTACCACTTATTACCCCTGATTTGAACCCGCAGGTATATTTTTTACCACTAATCTCTTTTGTCCGCGGTTAATTTGTAACTTAAATACTGCGCTAAACCTCCAGCGCCATTCCAGGTAAAAGAACATAGTGACCGAAGGGTCGGGGAACCTATGATATCTTCAAGATTGATTGCGGGGCATAGAGGCAGAGCTTGAGAGGGGGTGAGCTTGAGAACTTGAGCAAAAGAGAGAATCCGCTTCAAAGTCAAAATATTACGGATTTCCGGATCATCCAGCACTCAATCGGGGAGCTGCTGAAAAGTCACCGGGTTTTCACTGGTAGCTCCCTGTTGAGTGCTGGACGGCAATGACGGAGTCGTTTGAAGATTCTAATACTGCAGATGCGTATTTGTTTTTCTTCGAGTTATAATTTAGAATTGGTTGAATTGATTCAAAATAAGATTGAGGAGTGGGTTCTCATGAGAAGAATTATTCTCAGTTCTGTTTTTCTGTTTTTATTGTTCTGTTCTGTATTTTCATTCCTTCCCGGCCCTTCGCTGGCCTCCGGTTTGAAAATAAGTCCGCCCCCCCTGCTTTCCACCCATTTCAGCAGCGGTGATATTGACGGACGCTATGAAGCATCATATATCACTTTTGAAAACATTAACGGCTACGGCATACAGCGCACGCGCAGAAAAGCTCATTCCGATCTGCTGGCTATTACTTCCAATATCGGCTTCTTTTATCTATCCGGCGATCAGAAATACGAAAACCCCGATGATGGAAAAACTGTCGAACATGACATCGACTATTATTTCTTCCTGCCCCTGGGAATAAGCGGAGAATTACAGTATAAAATTTCCGAACCGGTTAACCTTATCATTTTCGGCGGGCCACGTTTTCACTACGGACACAGCGAAGATGAAACCTTATATGGTGGTACGCTGACTTCCTCTACTAACAATGACTACGGGCTGGGCGGTGAAATCGGTATCCAACTGGGAATAAAAGTCGGTAGATTCATGGTTACTCCTTTCGCCAGCTTTGATTCTATACGTATCAAAAGCACCAGTTCTGATGATGATACTGAGGATCAGTATTTTACTTTTGACAGCCAAACAGTGGGTATTGATATTCTGGACAAAAAAAACGGGCTGACCCTGAGCGCCCTGGTCGGTACCCCTGAGCATGATGACAATGATGAACTCGACGACTTCACAATTATCAAACTGGGCTGGATGTTTTAAAACCACAGCAAAGAATCAGAATCAACGCGGTAAAACCCAGCCGTATACGTCTGTTTCTAAGTGTATGATCCAATCAATAACTCGATTTCCCGGCTACTCTTTCGCCAGGTTTGAAAAACGGTAAAGGCTCCCCAAAACAAAAATGTCAAATGTCAGACTTAGCTGAAATTTTTTCGATGAAATCAGTTAATTTTCGTTTGGTAATCCGGGGATTGGTAATAATACAGGGACCGCCCAGACACCCGTTTTCACAGCCCATCCCTTCAATGAAATCAGCTTTCTTGGCCATCCTTTTCAGTTTGGCCGCCAGTTTATTCTCTATGCCATCAATTTTGTCGATTTCAAAGTCCCCCGGTTCAGAAAGGAAATTTTGTAGCGATTCTGTCAATCCGCCCGATTGGGCGAATAACCAGCCCCGATAATCGCCTGCCATATCGGGGTCGGTTTCCGGACAGGTGGATACATCTATATCTTTAGCGGTCAGCATACTTGCCAGCTCCTCATAGGTAAGAACATAATCTATATCGGTTGTCTCAGCCTCCTGCTTTTTACTTATACAGGGGCCAATAAAGACAAGAGTTTCACCTGCTTTTTTGTCTTCACCTGCCGCTCTCATCGGACTGGCTGTTTTAGAAATATTTTCTACAAACTCGGGGGTTATTTTTTCAATGTAAGAAACCCAGGAGGGACAGCAGGAAGAGAGCAGCACCCCGTCATTTTCTTCCAGTTCCACGGCCTCTTTCTCCGCCGTCCGGGCGGCGTAACTGGCCAGTTCATACACTTTATCAAAACCAATTTCCTTCAAAGCGGTGGTGAGTTCGGGAACTGTGGCCTTCACAGAAAACTGACCGACAATAGAAGGAGCAAGTAAAGCAGTTAATTTTTTTCCCCCCGTTAATTTCTTTATAACCGTCAGCATATCCGATTTTTCAACTATGGCCCCGAAAGGACAGCTTGTCAAGCATCTACCACAGAGAATACAGCGCTCATAATTTATGCGCGCGATTCCCTCCTCATCGGTCTGAATCGCTTCAACGGGGCAGGCGTTCTCACAGGGACGGTTAACCTGAATGATAGCGTTAAAGGGACAGTTCTTTACACAGAGCCCACATTCCACACATTCGTCTTCATCGATCTTAGCCCTATCATCTTCAATTGAAATCGCATCTTTTGGACAATTCAAAGCACAGGGATGTGCCAGGCAGTGTTGACATGCCTCAGTGACATAATAACGCTGCTGGGGGCAACCGTTACAGGCCTCATCCAGGATGGATAACGGCGGCAGATCATCAATTTCTCCCGTCATAAAACTCTCATAGGTTTTGGCCCAGGAGACATTCTTGTATTTCTCATATTCCAGATTTAAAAGTGTTTTTATTCTGTCATTTGTTATTTCCCGATCATGATAAACACAGCATCTAAATGGTTGCGCCGAGTCGGGTGTAATCTTCTCAGAAATATCCCGAATATCCTCCCGGAGAGTTCCCTCAAACATTTTTTGGGAAAGAAGAGTCAAGATTTTGCGTTTTATTATCTCGATTTCAGTAATATAAGCCATGGATCTTTATCCTTGTTCCAGAATTTCTTTTAGTTTCTCAATTGTGACCTTGTCATATATTTTCTCATCAACCTCAACAATGGGGGCATCATATTGAGCTTGATTGCAGTAGTCCAAACAACTGGGTGTTTCCAGTTCAAAGTCAAGATCTGATCTTTTCCGGTATTCTTCAAAAAAACTATACAGATCCGACCCTCCCATGAGATGGCAGCAAGTTCCAAGACATATCCGTATTTTCATTATCGCAGCTCCTTTAGGAAATCCAAGTTACTTTGATTCTCGTTTGAAATTTTTATTATAAAATTCGTTCTAAACAGCATCAGATATATTCTATATCCACTATCTTCAGGTATTTTTCCTGGAGCAAATTAGCCATTTTTTTAACAACATTTTTGCGTAAACCAAGATCTTCCGGAATATTAGGATTCTGGTGCACTTCGTTAATTTTCGTACCCACTACAAACTTGATGTAATCTGAATCCTTAAGCATATTGTATAATTTATAGCCGGGATTAACCTCATCAATCTCGTTTGGCCCTTCGGATTCCAAAAACTCGCTCGCACAGCTCATTGTCAGGATTCCCTCGGTTACCAAGTCTATACCGTCAATCTCAGAATCCGGTGGTATGTCTTTATTAAAACTGTCCAAATTTACTTTAATCTCCTTACCGGCCAGTCGACCGTAAATATTGCTCGTGGTACCACCGCAAATAATTTTTTTGCCCTGAAAACGATCAACAGCACGCTTGATCTTATAGTCGTCTGACTTATCAACCGGCGGACCACTGATCAACAGTGTACGCCGCGGGTGGCGAAAATAAAAACAGGCACTGGTAATATCATCCTTCGCCAGTTCGCCATCGATTTTATGAGCCTCATTAACCAGAAAGTTTGATAGTTCCCGCGCCGAGATATCCCTTGTTTTATTTATCCGCTCTTTAACCGTAGAAACTATCTGTTCTTCCGGCCAGCCGAGAGAATAATTTTTATTGCCAATCCCCGCCTGACTTATGCCATCCGAAAAAATAACCAGGCGATCACCCATTTCGATATTGAATTGTGAGTAATAAAGTGCCTGTGAAGTTCCAATTGGATTATCCATACGTATCTTTTTTTTATCCAGTAACACCCGGTCCCCGCTCCGGAATAGCATGAATCCGGGATTATCAAACTCCATGATTTCCACCCGGTTATCCTTGAGATCAATATCGATAATAGTAAAAGTGGAATAACTTATTTTCCGTTTTTTACATTCCGGAAGGGTTTTCATTATCGTTTCAGCAGTATCTTTTACATCAATCGAATTGCTGGTCAAATTCAAAGATATAGTAGTAGTTAGCGTGGCCAGCACATTGGCTTTGATTCCGCTACCCAGACCATCTGATAGAACAGAGACTATCCGTTTATCAGTTTCTACTTTTCTCGATAGGAAAACATCTCCAGGGACCTGTTTATTATGCTTTGATACCTGAGCATGATCGACTTCAACAAAAAAATCGGACATCTCTACCCACTGTCCTTAAAAGCCTTTATCACGGAATTCATAAGAACTTCTGTCTCCGAGGCGTTTTCTCCGAGGAGATAAGCTATTTGCTGAACCATATTCAGATTTTTACTGATAACTTCTTCAGCTTTCTGAACAACCTGCTCGCGCTTCACCGAAGGTTCGGTAATATCCTGGCAAATAAAACCCACACTCTTCTCG
>CAYTSZ010000111.1:0-7232 GCA_964440635.1 uncultured bacterium | reverse complement strand
ATTATCTGCTCGGACACAAAGGCAATTTACACCATTCTACAAGACGTAACCCCGTGACTATTTTATAAACAATGCTTATGTACAGGTTAATATTTTTGATGATCGTGTGGAATTGATTTCGCCCGGCGGGCTCCCTAAGGGTGTGACTTTAGAGACTTTGGGTGAAATGAGTGTTCCACGGAATGTCTTAATTACCGACTTGGTCCTTAGAACTGGATTGGTTGATAAGGCGGGAACTGGCATTCATCGAATGAACGATTTAATGGAGAAACATGGTTTGGATAGGCCAAGTTTTGAAGAAACCTCTGACTATTTCAAAGTGACTTTGAATGGGCCGGGGGAAGATATTTTGGATCTTATATCAGAAAAGAAAGGACAAGATTTGCGAGAACTTGGACTGAATGATCGACAAATTGAGGCGTATGGAAATATGATTAATAAAAAGAAACAGTGGACAAATCGTGACTATCGAGAAATTTATGAAGTATCTAAAGCCACTGCTTATCGTGATTTGAAGGAGCTGGTTGAGAAGGGACTTATTAAAGGAGAAGGTAAAGGTCCGGGGAAAATTTATGTAGCAAAATGAAACGATATATGAATAAAAGAAACTATTTTTGATACGATAAGCATTTAATTAATTCTGGCAGAAATATTTCATTTTGAAACGATAAGTGGCAAAATGAAACGATTTATGAAACGATAAAAAGATCATCCAGAAAAACGTATCGTATGAGGACTTTAGGAACTAATAGTTGTGATCGGGATTCGACTGTTAGTTTTTAAGTCATTGTGAGGAAAACCTTGTGGTTACGACAAAGACAGGCAAGCCTCGGTGGTTGAAAGGTTGAAAGTTGCGATCATGCTGTAACGTATCTGTTATTTTGCCCAACGAACCGGTTGTCAAGTTATGGGCGAAAGCGGAACGAAGATGTTAACCGTTAAAAATAAGCACGAATAGTCATTCAAATCAGGGACGGGGGTTGAGATTTGAGATTCTCCTGGAAACAAGAATGGTCAAACTAACAAAACAATCCACCGCGCCATAGAACTAAACGCCGCCCGCCTGATCCTGATCCCCCCCGGCGGAACCCTGAAACCATCCCCAGCCGACAAAAAATCGACCCCCGACCTAGCCAGTTGACCATCGACTATCGACTGCCGTATCCGCCGTATCCCCCAATCTCTTAATTCCGGAATCTCCTAATCTCAATCCAAAACTACATGTAGTTTATAAATCCCATCCGTCCGTGAAAAACAAGCATGTTAAGATAAATAAAAATAGTTACAGATTGTTTCAGTTAAAAACCGAAAACCGGAAACCGATAACTATGTTCGAGCACTTTTAAATGCAGCAAAAAATGAGGAGAGATATTTTTTAACAGGGTTTTGTCCCTGGGTGGTGAAAATGATATAAAGCGAGCTATAAACACCTTGTTTATTTGTTTGGTACTGCCTATACTCGAGTTAGTATAAAAAAAGAGATTATTCAGGCAATGGACAGACGCGTGTAATAAAAAAATATACCCAGGTAATGGTGGAGAAGCAGGGATGATAAAAAAATTTGTTAAGAACCTTTTTGGAATTAATAAAATCCTGAAGAGTATAAAATGCATCATTAATCCATTGTATTTACTGAAGCGACTTTGGAACAAAACGGTAAGCAAAATAATGCTAAAGATGTTCTGGAAATAGATTGATGGCTAATACCTGCTGGCGTTATTCTGATTTTTTGTTAAAACAGAATGTGTTTCCGATCTTTTCAGTGCCTCGACAACCGTGCAGTCAGGCTTCTATCGAGGGCAGTAATTCGGTGTTCGGGCGAAAATTCTGGAACCAATTTGAGTTTAAATCGGTGCAGGAAATTGATGAACGATTGAAATCATTTAATAAATCAACCCGGAAATATTTGCAATATGAGCCACCGAAAAAGACCGAAAAACAGACTGGCAAATTTGTGCCAAAAGTATATTTCACCCTGCAGGTTCAACAAGAGGAAAATGGTTCCGGAGGTGAGGTTCACATTCTGGGAGAGAAGATTAAATTGCCCACGGAATACGTGAAATACTTCGTGCTGGGAGAATGGAATTTGAAGGAGGAAAACCTAAAAATTCGATTCGAAAAAGATGAGAAATCAACAGTTTTAAAAGAGGTCAAATTTCCAATTAACGAGAGGTCGAAAGAAAAATGTGGCGATTTATTGAACAGCTAAATAAGTGTTCGACTTTTATCTTGCATCCAACCTCTAACCAAATATTCTTTCAGTAACAAGTTTTGCTCACTTTCTCCTTGATTTTTTA
Organism: uncultured bacterium; assembly: GCA_964440635.1. GTDB lineage: Bacteria > T1Sed10-126 > T1Sed10-126 > T1Sed10-126 > T1Sed10-126 > CAYTSZ01. Next base: position 4,935 of record CAYTSZ010000111.1, on the reverse strand, counting down.
TCGTCGGAAAACTACGTGTTTAAAACTTACCCTAATGGCAGAAAAACGTGACCGTCGGAGGGCCGCTTACGTTCACGTCGTTTTCTTTTTTCTGTGTTTTCTAGAGTCTTTTTTAGAGTATATTTCCCATTTTCTAATTTGACTATTTTATTGCTTTTTTTAATAAATTTTCCTGTAGAAATTCGTCCAACTCGACGTATTTTTTGAACTCTCTCATATATATCCAAAATACTAAATTCGTCTAATTCAATTTTTTCAGCTGTTTTTTCAATAGCTTCAAGAGGGGTTAGTTGTTGGTGGCCCTGGGATTTCAAACCATAGTTGCCCTGTCCGATGTTCACAATATTTTCGGCTTCTGGTATTAATTGTGAAAGATTTTGAGTATGAAAAGGGCCGTCTTCATATTTCAAACTCATTCTCCGAGCAATTTCAATAACAGGTAAAACTTGATTTGCCTCGGCTAGAATTTTCTCTACGCGTCGCACTTGTTTTTTCCAATTAATTCCACCCCAAGTTCCACGGGTATCTTTGAAATTTCCCATTTCTTTATGTTCTGGGTGCAGATGGTAACGCTCTTCCTTTTTAGTTAAACGCGGGTCGCCCTCCAGGTAAATTAAAACAGAGTTTCTTGAGCAATCTTTTTCCTCCAGAATATAATTGTGAATTTCATCCAGAGGGAGAGGTCCTTTTTCTTTTACAGTCAAGTAGGCCAGTTCAGCAATTGTCTGGTTGGTTTTTTCATCAAACCGGTCTTTCCACTCGTCAAGACCATAAACACCGTTGCCGGAGTCAAATAACAGAAACTCATCATTTGGACTAAATATATTATAGAATGTTTTTTCCTTGAATCTCTCGCCGGAAATAGCTTCCACTTTTCTCAGTATTTCTTTCCAGTGGGCGGGTTGGTCAATACTGTGTAGAGCTACAATGGCCCATTCTATATGGGTTTCGGGGTTGACCTCGGGCCATTTGCTGAGGCCGATTTTGCCCATGGGATCAGTCCCGATATTTTTTTTAACTTCCAGAATACTTTCAAGGAATGCTTCGGGAGTAATGTCAAGGCGGGCAAGATCCTCTTTGAAAGCATCCGACATCTTTTCCAGTGCGTGGTTTTTAAATTTCGAGAATGAAACAGGACGGCCCTGAGATTCGATGTAACCGAGGATATAATCTATAAACTCTTCTACATAATCTCCGTCTAAAATACTGTGTATAATGTATTGACCGCCGCCATAAACGGGCAGGTGTTCTGTTTCGATTAACAAGTCAATAAATCCCACAGTTCGATAATCCTGCCAGTATTGTTTGGAATTTTTCTCTTTCAGTTGCGCAAGGGAGGCCATCCCGCCGGAATATATGAGTATTTCATCCAGCATAGCAATTATTCCCATCAGGAGATCGGAATTGGTTTTCCGAAGTGCTTTTTCTTCGATTTGTCTGATTCGTTCTCGAGTGATACCGAATAGTTCCCCGGCTTCTTTCAGAGTTTTCTTTTTGTCCCTCTTGAGGCCAAAACGGTGGCAAAGAATATCAAATTCTCTGTCCTCAAGATCATTGAACGTTTTTTCGATAATCTCTGGCATCCGGTTTTTCCAGTATTCAAGCAGATTACCGTATTCTTGAAGTTGTTCAAATTCTTTTTTAATTCTAAAAGTAAGTTGTTCAGGTTTATCTGAATTAATAAAAATATGTCTCAAGGAGCGGTCTCTATCTCTGTCATTCAGAACATCCTGAAGGGTAGCAGATTCTTCGCACTTCAGGCCAAAAACCGGTAAAAATTTTATTTTTTTCTCACGAATCCATTCCGGTTGATCATGAAAAAAATTGATGAGCTTCTCTGTCCCTTGTTCTGCCGCAGCAAGGGCTTTTTCCAGCTTGTTTTGTAACCGGAGCAGTCGCTTCACTGTTTTCTTTCCAACGTTGGGTGTACGGGACATTTCTTTTTTGTCCAGGAGAAGAAATTCTTCGATAGTTTTCAAGTTTTGTTCTTTAAAGTATGTTTTTGTTCTTTCTTTTATATCAAGTGACAGAAAATCAAGTGGCGTTTCTGTTTTGTATAACGGTTCTGCTGTGTTTCCAGCTTTCGATTTTGAATCCGAAGAAATCTCCGCAGCATGTTTTTTCATCATTTGAGAGGGAAGCCCATTTATGAAATTTTCTATTTTGTCCACGGTACCTGTTCCCATGGATCGTATTTTTTTAAGTTCCCGGGGCTCATATTCAAGCAGATCGCCAAGAGTTTCTATGTCTTCACGGGGCAGGGTATTATGGGCCCGGGTGGGTAGAGGGAGATCTGTGATGGGTGTATTGAGATTGTAGGCCTCTTTTTGCGGTTCTTGATCTGGAGATTTGGGTTGAGTGGTTGCTTCGCAACCGTCAAAAATTTCAGTGAAATCTTCATGATGCCGGTCCAGAATAGATTTAAGTAACTCACACGGGGATATCCCGTATATGTTGCAGAAGGCAAGAAGCTCCAAAGGATCAAGCTGACGCCTTCCGGTTTCACAATTAGAGACAAAGACCTGGTCTTTGCCCAGCAAATCTGCAACCTCTTTCTGATTTAATCCCTGTTTTTGTCGCAATTTTTTAAGTTTAAGATGTAAAATCCAGTTAAGTTCTTCCAAATTGTCCAGAATTGCTTGAGCCATTATTGATCGCTCCCGAAGATATTAAGTTAAGTCCCGAAAGCCACCATGCCTCCCGAACCAATAATAAAAAATTCATTTAAAGCCACAGTATAAGGGTATCCTCTATGCCAGAATAATTCACGAACTATTTCTTCAAAAATTCGATGTGACAATAACCCAAAAAATGTATCGGAAGCAAGCCTCAAGCAAGCCTCGGAGGTTTAGTTATTAAGTTATTGATTCATAACAGATGCCACCAGACGTTCGAGACCTTGGAAATTTGAAAGATTGCCAAAAACCGAGATGAAAACTCGTTAATTCAAATCCCAAGATCTAGCCGCTAACATTTAAACTCCCGCGAGCTTATGCTTGCCCAACGGAGGATCCGGTTGAAATATAGGTGGTAGACAGCTTGTTTGTTAACCCCGCCCCGCATATAATCGAATTACTTAAAAAAATATTTTTTGAAGTATTAAATTTTTGATGGAGGTAAGAAAAAATGCGAGGGATCTCTACTGCTGTGTTTTTCTTTATTTTTATTAGCTGTACTATAGTTGTAAACAATGGTTTTACCGAAATCAGAGGACAGAAAAACGAGGAATTTCAGAATAAGTATGAAGAAGAATTTAAGCAAAAATTAGGTGACCGTTATGAAATATTAATGAATTTTACGATCCAGGAACTTCAATTTGCTCTCAAACATAAAATTAGAACACAATTACGTGGGGCAGAAATTGTTAGCGACGAACGACAATCACAATTTTTGGGAACCATATCTAATCGTTTCGTGGGTGATTCAATATTTAATGAATATGGTAGTTATGGGAGTTCTTATTCTCAGGCAAGCATATGGAATCAATTTGGACAATACGGCAGTTCTTTTTCACCCTTAAGTCCTTTTAATCCATTCACCTTTAATCCTCCGTATATATTCAAAGATGATGATGTAGTTGGTCGGCTAACTGTAAACACAACAATTCTTGCCGGAATTAACCCATACGTAATCAAGCATCTGTTTATACATTAAAATGTAAACTTTCACGCCAAACTAATTGGCCAATCAGCCTTAGGTCGGGTGGGAAATTTGGAATTTAAAACTACCAGGGATGAATTTATAAGGGCAGTAAAAGCTCTTAGCGAACTTCGCTGGGCTGAAAAAACGGGACCTTTTGATGCCCCCCGTGATGTAATTATCTATACTCGTGATAATGAGCTTTTTCTTGCGTCCGATCACCCTTTTGTTCATATGGAATATCGTATGGAGGCTGAAATTAAGTCGCCCGGGAGACTTGTATTAAATTTTCCTTGCTTAAAGAAAATGAGCAAGGTCTTAGCCCTGACCGAAAGCGATCCTCACTTTAAAAAGATAGAATCCCAAAAAGCACAGATTATTTTGCCAGAAGTGAATTTTAAGTACACCTTCGGTGCCTATGAGAATGTAAGGGAAAAAGCAAATAAAATATGTGTTGAGGGGGAAGAAGATTATGTTTCAGTGAAGATTAGTGAGCTAAAGCGAGCAGCAGAGAGAGTTTCTATCCTGAAGGATTCTTATCGCGGGAGCTTTTTTCTGGGAATAAAGGGCACTTCCGGCAGGGTTATAGGTCTGACACCCCATAGGTTGCTTGTATATGATTTTGAAAATGTAGTAGCGATGCCCGATGTAGAATTGCAGACAGATTTACCATTTTCGGTTCTGAAGGTTTTCAAGGAAGCATCAGAGGACGAAGAAGGATTAGTTCGTATATATTATCGCGAAAATTTGGGAAGGTATCTTGTGTTCAAAACTGATCGGCTCTATTATCAAGGACATCTGGGATATAACGATAAGGATTGGTTGTATTATGACAAGCTTTTACCAGATAAGCGCAAAGCAAAGCTGCGGATAAATCGCAAAAGATTAAAAAAAATATTAGAAGAACTCAGTGTATATTCCGGTGACAAAAAACCGCATTTTCTTTTTACTTTCAGGGAGAACGAACTTGCAATAGACGCTATAAAGGATAAAGAAAATTTCGGCCATAATACTATGCCGGTCCAGTTTTATGGTGAACCGGGTAAAATTTTAGTTAGTGGAGATCATATTTTGGATGGATTAAACCATATTGAGGAGGAAGAGGTTTTTTTAGAAATATCTGGACAAGGTCAGCTGGTATTATTGGAACCGTTAGAAGAAGATCAATTCAAATTCAGGTTTATGCCTCTGAACGAGGAATATTTTTCTGAAGTTTTAAAAAGTATTGAAATACGAAGCAGTTGTAAAGACAGCGCACCCAGAAGAAAAGAGTTTGAACTAACAACTGAACATTAT
>CAYTSZ010000110.1:0-7258 GCA_964440635.1 uncultured bacterium | reverse complement strand
TACCTGTACTTTGAATTACAATGCCTTTGGTCATTTCTCTGTAGTTTTTAACCCGGTTACCCTGGGCATCACGAACTTCTATACCCAGTGTAAATAATTCACCGGCCCGCGCCTGTGCGGGCAAATCAACCACAAAATCTGCCGGCGGACCCGGACGAAAATTAACTTCTTTCGAACGACCGTTTGCTACATGATTCCGTTCAGAAGCGGAAATTATTATCTCGTCAGCGCCTGAATATGTAAGGGAAAGTGTCAACCGCCCGTTTTCGAAAGAAGATGAAGATATTGTTTTTTTGGAGAGCACCCCTTCACCATTAGTGGTAAGTTCAATGGTTCGATCTAACTGATTATAATCTTTGACCCGATTGTCCTCAATATCAAGTATTTCCAGACGTAAAGAAAATTCAATACCGGACTGGGCAGAAGGCGGGGCACTAATTTTAAAATGGCTTGGTTCTCCAGGGCGTACAGTCACCTGGGCAGAAGCAGGAAAAGCAGCACCGTCCAGCACAAGTATGATCAACAAGGGTAAAAATAACCAGCCGTATTTATTTAATAAGTAACTCAACTATACATTCAGCTCCCTGGTGCATTTTTTAATATATCAAACTGAGAACGATCCAATTCCGGTAAACTACCCCTATGCACAGCACTCTCTGCCGAAAAACAAGATCGGCTCAGTGTAGCTTTATAAATTGCTTTAACTCCTGGTGCATTTTATCAACATCAAATTGAAGCTTTGTTACCCGATGTTCGGGTTTGTCTATTTTTATAACAGTATCCGCGATATCGACCACCTTTATCTCGGTGCCTTCAAGGTATTCACCTTCGCGTGCTATAAATATACTACTATCTTCCTCTCTTTTCAACATTCCAATTTTAATATCCCGATTTTTATCAATTACGCGGCCCACAATTCTAAAGCCCGCAATCAGCGGCTGGCGGGGTTTCACATCCACTGTTTCCCCTTCTCCGTTCATAACCGGTTCTTGAATCATTTCCAGTGTTTGACGTCTTTGGGCCAGAGGAATAAACAATTCGCTCCCCTGCAGTTCGGCATAACGTTCTGGCAGTTCACCGGCCTTCTGATGCTCCGGGATTTCTATATCTTCAAAATCAGGAATCCTGTCCAGTATTGCCATCTGCTCCTGAATATCACCGACCGGGGTCAGGTTGTGCGTCTGGTAAAAATCTTCCTCCGTCAGATATACTCCAACCAGCATAAAAGCAACAGCTATATTGGCCAGAAGCAGGGCAATAATACCTGCAATAAACCAATCCACCCTGTTATTAATCTGTTCCCATAACTCTTGAAAATCCATGTTAGCCAGCCTCTGTCTCTTCTTGAAGAATATATACATTAAGCGTCAGGTTGACATTAAACCGTATTCCCTCTTCGGTTTCGGCCCTGTCGATTGAAATATTCTGGACATCGACAAGACGCTCCAGATTATCAAACCGCCAGAGCATATCGGTAAGACTGGCCATTTTTATTGTCTGGAACTGGGCATTTATAGACCTAATATCAACCATGCCGCGGGTTTGAATCCCGCCGCGCGAAAAAGTGATTATATTCTCATCTTTTATATTGGAACTTCGAGCCTGACTTTCAAGCTCCGAGAGCAAATTTAAAAAATCATCGCCCTCCGGAAGACGACGCTGGGCTATTTTAAAGTCTTTTTTGGTCTTAATTACATCCTCTACCAGTCCTTCAAGTTCAGCAGCTCTACGCTGAGCTTCTATTATTTTCTGCACATTGGTTTCAATCTCGGCTTCCCAGTTATTATACTGCTCCCAGCGGGGCATAACTACATAGTAAATAGCGGCTCCCACTGCCAGGATAGCCATAACGATAACCATAACTTTTTCACGTTGTTCCAAAAATAATCATTCCTCTGAAAAAGAAACCGAATATTGTGCTGAAAAATCCGTCATATTAACTTCACGCTCACCAATCATATGAGTACTGCGTGAAAAATCTTCACTAAGATGTTCCATAATATAAGGCCTGTTTTCCAGCCAGGCCAATATCCGGGCCACATCATCAAAGTCACCGGTCACACCCGTAATATTCAATTTACCCTCATTTCCCTTCTGCCCGCGAGAAATCCTGATACTCTGAAACGAAGTGCGCTCCCTGAGATCTTCCGGTAATCTGTTCATTTCATATAACAGGGGCAATATTTTTGCCTTATTTCGTTCCAATTCTTTAATCGTTTCCACACGAGCGGAAACCTCCCGCTGGGTTTCCTCCAGGGCATTCACCTGTTCAACGATAGGATTAAGCTTCTTAATTTCTTTTTTGGACTGTTCGATAGCGTCGGCACGCTGAAAATATAATAGAGCAGCAGTGGCAACCAGCAAAACAAGCAGTATCCCCCCCAGAACACTGGCTACGGTAATCTTTTGTTTCTGAGTTTGAGCGCGTTTCTTCTGTATAATATCAGGGGGGACAAGGTTGACATTCAAAACAGCTTTTTCCGGATCCACCCGCAGTTGCAAACCGATAGACACCAGCATCTGCTGTAGTATATCCTCGGAACATCCCTCTATTTTTTGGCCCGGATTAAATCTGCGAACAGGATAACCGAGCTGGTTTGAAATATAGGTCGGCAGATTCTTAAGTTTGCTTGACCCACCGGCAAGAATCACCTCGGATATTTCACCACCGTCAAGCTGAGACTGAAAATAATCAAATGTATGTCTCAATTCACCGACCAGACGATCAACCTGGGGTTTAATAGCAGAACCTATGGCTTTAATAGTATCCTCATCCACAGCCGGCTCAGCATCACTGTTATTGGCCGCCGCACCGAGACTTTTTCCTGAATTTTCATCTTCTTCATTTTCTTTCGAACTGGAACCCAGTAATTTACTGCCACCTTGTTTCCCCGAAGATCCCAGCAGCCGCGGTTCATCCTCGTCTTCTTCCTCTTCCTTTTCGGACTTGTCGGCCCCGGCCAGCATCCCACCACCACCCAGACTCAATCCTTCTTCTTCAGCATCCTCTTTTTCCCCCGGTTTCCTTGGTATCCCCAGGCTCAACCCTTCTTCTTCTTCTTCTTCTTCTTCTTCTTCTTCTGGAGGAGCAGACGGCGGAGCTGATTTTACTTCTTTTTCGGCTGACTCGGATTTTTCGGAATCCTCATCTTCCCCTGCTTTTTTCTCTTTGGAGGGTTTGCGCGCCACTCCCAGTGTCAGGCCACCTTCTTCGGACTCCTCTTCTTGCGCCGCCTCTTCTCTGGCGGCGGGGGGCGCGGGTGGAGTGGCCTTTTCTTCTTTTTTCGCAGGTGGTTTAGGTTTTCCCGGGGTTAAACCTTCGCTTTCTTGTTTTTTCTCAGTTTTAGCAGGTGGCGGGGCTTCTTGTTCCTCCGGAGCTGGTTTCTCGGTTTCAGGGGGTTTCGCAGGCGGGAGCTCATTTTCTTCTTCCAATTCGGCTTCCGGAGGAACCGGCTTTTTCTCACTTTTTTCTTTCGTCGGCGGTTTTGGCCTACCCAGGCTCAAACCCTCCGCTTCTGGTTTTATCTCTTCTCCCTCTTCTTCTGGTTCTTCTTTTTCCTCTTCTTTTTCCGGTTTCCTTGGTGCGCCCAGTGTAAGCCCACCCACTTCCTCATCGGACTCTTCCGCTGGTTCGGCAGGCTTGTCCTCAACACTTTCTGCTTCGCCACCGGATTCTTCCTCTGCGCGCTCTTTGCGGCGGGCAGCCAGCTCTTCCAGAGCATCGGAACCGGAGGTTTCTGCAGCCGCGGGTTCTTCATCCAGAGGAACATGACCATGTTCTTTCTTTAATTTTTCGGCTTCAGATTGCTCAATACTCATTCTTTTCGCTATTTCCGCACTTATGGACTCCCCGGCGACCGAGGCGGAGCGTGCAAAGTAAAGCATATCCCCACGGGCAACTATAATATCAGTATTCCCATGGCCAATATCAACAAGGGCTCTGGCGGGGGGGCGAGCTTCTTCGCCCTCTTCCCCATTTGTTTCAGGTTCCACGGCTGTTTCTTCATTTTCATCCCCCAGATACTGATAAAGATTAAACAGGGAAAAAGCTGCGATATCTATGATTTCAGGGTTTAATCCGGCAGTATAAATTACTTCCAGAAATTCACTTAATTTATCTTTTTTAACCGCTGATAGTATTAATTCTGTTCCTTCCTCGGTCTGATCAATTATATGATGATCGATAACAACCTGATCAAGGGGGAACGGTATATGGCTTTCGGCTTCATAGCGTATAACCTGGGACATTCTGTCCTCGGGCATAGCGGGAAGTTCCATCCGCCGCACTATGACACTATTTGAAGGAAGGGCCAGAACCACATTTAGTTTGGAAGAGATGTTATTTCGTTCGAGTAAAATTTTTAGAACGCGACTGCACTCTTCAATATATTCATCGGGGGGAACATCGCGCACCGGTTCCGAATCGGCAAGAGAAACGCTGGCTGATTGTGGCGAAGGAAAATTCGCCTGAGCAATTTTTATTGCGGAAGCACCAAAATCTACGGAAAGATACTCACCGCTGGCACCTAAACCAAGAAAACCCATCTATTATCAACCCGGAGGAATTAGTAAAATTAGATAAAGTATCAGACAAAAAAGTAAAAAAGTCAAGAAATACTGCCTTACAGCCGGGGTTCCAAATCGAAACTGCAATCATCAGCTGCAATCAATATCTTAACATTGATTGCAGTTATTTTCGAAAAAAATGTCGATAGGCTTTAAATATCATCCGGTTACCTCTGATCAGAATAGCTCTATTTAAGTTTATAGTGCAAGCTCTGACGGGAGATTCCCAGCTTACGCGCGGCCCTGGATTTGTTGCCATCAGTTTCTGCAAGGGCCTGTTTTATTATCTCTTTTTCTATATTATCCAGGATACTGTTCAGATCATCTCCAAAGTGATCCCAGTTATCAAACCCGGATTTATCGGAGTGGGACAGTTCATCGGCGGCACCTATCTCAACCGGCAAATGGCCTTTCGTTATTTCTTCTTCTCCCGCTAAAATAGCCGCCCTTTCCACAACATTTTTTAATTCCCGCACATTCCCCGGCCAGTGATAATCAACCAGAGCCTCCATAACGTTCTCGGAATACCTGACCTCATTTTGTCCCGGAACCCGAATATCTTTCAAAAAATGTTCAACCAGTTCCGGGATGTCTTCAGGATGTTCTGAAAGTGCGGGGGCTTTAATTTCAAATGCATTCAGCCGGTAATAAAGGTCTTTCCGAAACTCTCCCCTTTCCATAAGCTCAACCAGTTCGCGGTTAGTGGCGGCTACAAAACGGACATCTATACTCTGTGGGAAATCTCCCCCCAACCGGGTTATCTCGCCCTGCTCAATCGCTCTGAGCAGCTTTGGCTGCAGGGATAAAGACAACTCACCAATTTCATCCAGAAAAACAGTGCCGCTTTCGGCAAGTTCAAGTTTACCCTTTTTATTTTCAACCGCCCCTGTGAACGCCCCCCGGAGATAACCAAACAGTTCGCCCTCAAGCAGTTCACCGGGTATCGCGGCACAATTAACAACCATGAAGGGAGCTGCAGAGCGGTCGCTTTGGGCATGCAGCTCCCGTGCTATAAGATCCTTCCCGGTTCCGGTTTCACCTTTAATCAGAATATTAATATCCCTCCCGGCCACACGATCAATTAACTCCCTGAGTTCTTCCATCCGTTCTGAGGTGCCAACCAGGCGGGAAGATCTGGCCTCCAGGAACTGATTTTCCCTGAAAGCTTCCAGTTGTTTATGATTTTTTATCTCTTTTTCTATTTTACCCAGCAAAGCCTCGACCGCCGTGGAGCTGACCGGTTTTTCCAGATAATCCCAGGCTCCCCTTTTCATTGCTTTCACCGCACCAGAAATCGAAGCATGGCCGGTCATGATTATCACGGGAAAATCTTTTTCAATCAACTGTATCCTCTCCAGCAACTCCAGGCCGTCCATACCCGGCATTTTAAAATCAGAAAGCAAACAGTCGATGCGACCCTGCTCAATCCATTTAAGGGCCTTCTGAGCTTTTGCAGCAACCACGGTATCAGAGTCGATATCCTCGGCCAGCATTCGAGCCAGGGCCAGATCGTCATCAACAATTCCAACTCGCATATTTTAACCTTCCTTTTTAACCGGCTTGGGAAAAGTGATCATAACTTTAGTTCCCTCCCCGGGAGTTGATTCGATAAGCATTCGACCACGGTGATTGCGACATATTTTTTTAACCAGTATCAATCCGAGCCCCATGCCGGAAAAATCGAACGGCCTGCCCTCGCCGGCAATAGTTGCCGCTGTGTCTTTTTCCATACCTCCGGCACTATCGCACACGCTAAGACACCACTCCGGTCCCGAGGGAAAAAAACTGATACAAATATCACCGGTTTTATCTTCGTAAGCCCGCCGGCTGTTGCGAATTAAATTTGTTAAAGCCATTTTTATCTGTCGGGGGTCACAATATACCCACTCCAATTCCGACATAAAAATAAGATTTCCATTTTCCTCGCCCGAGGAGGAAACAAGTCCAAAAAGACGAGGAACAGAAATCCAGCGCGCTGAGAACTGTTCACGGCGATATACTTTTTCTACAGCCGCCACCGTCTGCTCCAGTTCCTCAAACTCAGCCGGAAAATCCGTCAGTTCTGCTGACTTTACCAGCCTCTCCAGTTTTAATCTCAGGCGGGAAAGCGGACGACGAATCTCATGAACAATTGTTCCTATTAACCGCCCCGGTTTACTTCCTTTTTCAACTGGTGATTTTAGCTTCTTTTCTTTTTGAACAAGCGGCGCAATATCCTCATCGCGTTTTAAAATTTTCAGCGCCGTTCTCAAAACAAATATAAATAAGAGGATAAATATAATAAAAATAAAAACCTGGATAACCAGCCAGTAGGGATAAGAAAATACTGGCAAATTAAACATTAGTGGTAGAGATACTTCCACAAAAAAAAGCACAAAGACAATACTGAAAACGGATATCAGAAAAATAAGCCGGTTAGCGGTCATATCTATTTTCCTCCTGCTATAACTTTAACGATGTTTGTTAAGAACGGCAACATTATTATGAAAAAGAACAGAATATTCCAGCGTCATTCCGGACAAGGGAACGTAGTAATAGCATACCCGGAATATATAGTATCTTCAAAATGAACTGCCGGAACATCCAGCACTCAATCGGGAACCAGCAGTGAGAACTCCGGAGGTTTTCAGCAACTCCCCGATTGAGTGCTGGTCGGCAATGACGGCGAGGGGGGGATGGATTATATAAGAGG
>CAYTSZ010000109.1:0-7258 GCA_964440635.1 uncultured bacterium | reverse complement strand
GAATCAACAATACCGCCGTAGTAACCGGAAATACCCCCGACCAGCAGGCCAATCAAAAGGGCAATAGAAACCCCCACAATCCCGATTGTAAGCGAAACCCGACCACCGTAAAGAATACGGCTAAAAATATCACGGCCACGACTATCGGCTCCCAGCAGATATATCCGCTGATCTCCGGCGACACCAAACAGATGAAGATTTGTTTCAAAAAGTCCAAGAAAACTGTATCTGTCTCCACGGTGGAAAATATTTATCGGATAGCGGGAACCCTGAACCGGTTCATAAATACGACGCTGGTGTTCGTCAAACTGCAGCCTATAACCCCTGACATAAGGCCAGGTGAACTGCCCTTCCCGGTCAAAAATGTATATCCGGCTGGGCGGATTGTAGGAACGCAGCCTCATCTCACTGTCATAGTGATAGGGACTGATAAATCCGGCGAACAGTGAGGAAAAATAAAGACTAAAAAGAACTACTACGGAAATAAAAAGTAAAGGATTGCGGCGGCACATATGCCAGAACTGGGCCACCGGAGAAATTTTCATGCACTTTTCCCCTCCTGAATCCTGATCCGGGGATCAAGCCAGCCCAGCAAAATATCGGCCAGCAGGTTACCCACTATCAGCATTATCCCACCGGACAGCACGGTTCCGACGACAAGAAAAACATCCTGGGTCTGCACCGCTTCCAGTATCAACTGTCCCATACCCGGCCAGCCATAAATTATCTCCACCAGGGCCGCACCGCTGACAAGCCAGGAAAACTGGTAGCCAAAAATTGTTATTAACGGGTTAAGGGCATTGCGCAGGGCGTGGCCGTAAATCACCCGGTTTTCAGGCAGACCACGGGCCCGGGCAGCCATTACGTATTGTTTGCGCAGCACTTCAAGCATATTCCCGCGAGTCAACCGCTGCAGCCCGGCCATCGCCGAGGTGGAAAGGACAATTACCGGGATCAACATATGCAGGCCGATATCAAAAATTTTCTCCCACCAGACAAGTCCTTCGTAATAAACAGAGGTCATCCCGCTTACCGGAATGAAACCTATTTCTGCGGCAAAATATATTAAAAGCAAACAGAGGAAAAAATTGGGAATGGAAAGCCCAATAAAGGCAACAAACGAAAGCAACCGCGAAAGGGGGCTGTTTTTGTGGACGGCGCAGTAAATTCCCATCGGGAGGGCCAGAAGCCAGGTCACCACTATCACCACAAACATCAAAAAAACCGTGTTTTTAAAACGCTCCCAGACAAGCGTGGCCACCGGCTGTTCATGGACAAAAGAATATCCCATATCCCCACGAACCAGATTGGAAAGCCAGCGAAAATACTGCACATAGAGCGGGTCCTCAAGACCGTAGCGCTGCACCAGATTATCGACCAGTTCGTCACTGTTTTGCGGGTTCAAACGCAACTGCTGAATATAATTTCCAGGTGCCAGTTGAACAAGTCCGAAAGTAAAAAAAGAAGCTATAAGCAGCAAAAAAACAGCAATCAGTAAGCGACGGGCAATAACAGCAATCATTGTTTCTCTCCGATTCCAATTTTTTCAATGTTATGGGTTATCCCGCCGATAGGGGTAGGCTCCACGCCGCTGAGGCGATCTCTGATGGCATAGGAGACCTCTGAGTTGGCAAGATATATCAGGGGCTGGTATTTACGTACTATCTCCTGCCAGCGGTGATAAAACTGTCGGCGCCGGACGGGATCGGTTTCACTTACGGCCTTTTTGAAAATAGCGTCAATATCCTTTTCCCAGCTTCGCTGCGGGACGCGCTGGCGGGGATGCCAGATGTGCAGGGAACCGGAGGACAGCCACAGATTGCTGCCAAAATGGGGGTCAAGCGAACCGGTAAACCCCATGACCATCGCTTCCCAGTCATAGGTGTGGCTGAGCTGGTTTACGAGGGTGTTGAAATCAACCTGATTAAAACCAACTTTAAAACCAAGCCGGCTGAGATCTTTACGGATTAACTGACCCATCTGAACCCGCTGATCGTTACCGGCATTGGTGGTAATTACAAATTTTATTGTATTGCCTTTCGGATCCTGGATATAGCCGTCGGAATTGTAATCCCGGTAACCGGCTTTTTTTAAAATATCTTTTGCCCGGGACAGATTATAAACAAGCGGCTTTAGAGCAGGATTAAAGAATTTGCCCCGGGTGGGACTCAAAGGACCACACAGAGGAGCTCCCAGCCCGTTCATTGTAATGTCCACCATCTGCTCGCGATTGATGGCAAAGGAAACAGCGCGGCGGAAATCCGGGTCATTGAACCAGCTCGCCTTCACCTGATTAAAATAATATTCTCCCGTTTCGGGGTTTGTATCCGTATTCATATTAAAACTGAGAAAGGTGCTTCCGGTAGCCGGACCAACGGTCTCAATTCTAAAATCCCCGCGCTTCGCCCTCGGACTGAGGAGAGGATAATAACGGGGAGCAAGAGAAATAATATCAAGTTCACCGCGACGAAACAACTGAACCTGGGCATCCTGGTTCTGAACTATTTCATACTGGAGTTCTTCGAGCCGGGGCAGACTTTTCCCGGACTCGTCTTTTTCATAATAATGTGGATTGCGCCGGAGTATGATTCTCTGGCCGCGATTATACTCTTTTAGCCGGAAGGGTCCGTTCACCACAATATCTTCAGGATCAGTTCCCACGCCCCAGGCGGATTCGAATTTGCCCGCTTCCAGCAGCGGCTCCAGGATATGGGCCGGCACAATACCACCAGTGACCGCCCTGGCAAAAGGCGCATAGGGTCGATGATAGCTGAATTTTATTCGCGTATCGGAAAGGACTTCTATCTCAGGGGGACGACCGTCAACCAGCAGAACATCGCGGGCACTGACCGGAAGATCGGGATTAAGATATAGCCGGCGGTAAGAAAATTTCACATCATGGGCGGTCAGCGGCTCACCGTCGGACCATTTCAAACCCTCACGTAAAGTAAAAATCCAGTCTCTCCCCTGCCGGGCGTTCTTCCAGCTCGCGGCCAGATGGGGTTTTATTTCACCGCTGTGGCCGTCGGTGCGGGTCAAACCGATAAACATCCGGTCGGTAATATCGGTGGTGGAAGTTTCCCGGGCCATAACCGGGTTAAATGATTTCGGGGGTGAAATAGTGGAAAGAATCATCCGCCCGGGCGGTAGATGTCGCCCGGAGTTTAAACCATAGTTGACCAGGGCCAGGATAATAATCCCGACCACGACAATACAGACTGCAATAATACTTTTAAAAATCAGGCCAGAATAACCTGGCCTGGCGGCGTGAAACATTTACCCGCTCACTACGGCTGGACGGGAGCCGGCTGCCGGGGAACTGGCGCTTCTTGCGATTGTTCCGGCGAAGGCGCTGCTGGTTGCTGCTCCCCCGTTTGTTCGGCTGGCTGCTGGCCGGGCTGAGCCGGCCCCTCGACAGGCTGCTGGCGGGTTTGCCCGGCTGGTGCTGGTCTCTGAGCCGGAGTGGACAGAATTGCCCCCTCTTCCCCGCTATAAAGAGCGAAGAAAATAGTGGTGACAAAGAAAATAATTGCCAGAATAATGGTCACCTTGCTTAAAACAGAACGGGGCTGGCTGCCAAGCGCTGACTGGGAAGCTCCACCGAACAGTCCGGATAAATTCATACTCTGCTGGGATTGCAGAAGTACAATCAAAATCAATCCTATGCTGACAATTATATGCACAACAGTCATAACACCACTAATAAAACCAGCTACCATTTTAAATCTCTCCTGTTTTTAAATACCCGGGATACTTGAACGATCCTCGAGATCATATTTTACAATGGCCGTGAAATCCTCGGCCTGCAGACTGGCTCCTCCGACAAGAGCACCGTCGATGTCGGGCTGGGCCATAAGTTCTTCCACATTATGGGGTTTGACACTACCGCCGTAAACAACGCGGATCTTTTCCGCCGCCTCCGGCGAGAAAATTTCTGCAATATTTTTGCGAACAATCTGATGGGCTTCATTGGCCTGCTCGGGGCTGGCCGTGTTTCCGGTTCCTATCGCCCAGATAGGTTCATAAGCAATAACAATATCTTCAAACTGGTCAAATTCAAATTCTCCCAGGGCACCGGTCAACTGACGGGAAAGTACCGAATCCACTTCTCCGGCCTCTCGCTGAGCTTCCGACTCACCAACGCAGAGAAAAACCTTCAGTTCATGTTCAACGGCCGCAGAAAGTTTCCGGGCCAGTATTTTTTCTTCCTCACCAAAATACTGCCTCCGTTCGCTGTGACCAAGAATAACCCAGCCAGAACCGGTGTCTTTTACCATAGGCGGGCTTATTTCACCGGTGAAAGCTCCAGAAGATTCATAATGCATATTCTGAGCCCCGACCTCAATCGGCGAATCGCTTACTGTTTCTGCGACCGGTTTCAAAGAGGGATACGGGGGACAGAGAACTACATCCCTGTCATCAACCGAATTGCAGGCATATTTCAACCGCACGGCGAGATTAATCGCTTCGGAAATAGTTTTATTCATCTTCCAGTTACCGGCCATCATTGCTCTACGTTCCATAATCGTTCACTCCATTATCCAATATCAATATTATCAATTATCTTATCACGCTTATCCAGGGCCGCTATCCCGGGAAGTTCCTCTCCGCGGACCAGGGCCAGCGAAGCTCCACCACCGGTGGATATGTGATAGAATTTATCCTGAACACCGGCTTTGTTGACAGCCGAAACGCTGTCTCCGCCGCCTACTACCACTTTTCCATCAATCTCAGCCAGAGTTTCGGCCAGATGATTGGTTCCGCTGGCAAACTGCTCCATCTCGAAAACTCCCATCGGACCATTCCAGAAAACCATCGCCGACTCGGAAAGTTCGGATGCAAACAACTTACAGGTTTCAGGACCGATATCCATGCCTTCCCAGCCATCGGGTATCTCACCGGCGGGGACTGTTTGAGTTTCCGAATTGACATCATCGCTGCTAACGATAACCGTATCCAGGGGAAGCACAAGTTCCCCGTTATAAGAATCACGATTGTCCAGAAGACGTCGGGCTTCCTCGACAAAATCGGGCTCAACCAGTGAATCTCCAACATCTTCGCCCCTGGCAAGACCAAAGGTATAGGCCATGGCGCCGCCGATTAAAACTTTATCGGCGTGCTGGAGAAATCTTTCTATTACAGCAAGCTTATCGCTGACCTTGGCACCACCGAGCAGAACAACGAAAGGCCGATCGGGGTTATCACGCACTTCCGACAGAACCTTGTATTCATTGGTCAAGAGATCACCGGCTACCGCGGGTCGCAAAAACTCGGGAACTCCGGTCATTGAAGCATGAGCCCGGTGAGCTGTGCCAAATGCATCACTTACATAAAAATCACCAAAAGCGGCCAGTTTGCGGGAAAATTCCGAATCGCAGGCTTTTTCGCCGGGATTAAAGCGGAGATTTTCAAGCAAACCCACTTCTCCGGTTTCAAGCGAATCAACCATCTGTTTGGCTGAATCACCCACCGTATCAGTGGCAGCTTTCACCTTGATTCCACCAAGAAGTTCCCTGAGCGGTTCAACAACCGGAGCAAGGCGGAGATCTTCATCCACCTCGCCACCGGGTCGACCCAGGTGGCTCATTAACACAGGTATTGCCCCCTGTTCGAGCAGATATTTAATCGTTGGCAGCGCCGCACGCAGACGAGTGTCATCACTAACTTTTTTATCCTCGTCGAGGGGCACGTTAAAATCAACCCGAACCAGAGCTTTCTTGCCGGCGATATCCTCAAGATTATAGATCGTTTTAGCGGGAAAAGTCATTTCAACCGCCCACCACGATACCAATCAGATCAACAATCCGGTTGGAATAACCCCACTCGTTATCATACCAGCCAAGAACTTTTATCTGGTTGCCGTTTACAACCATGGTTTTCTCCGAATCAACGATGCAGGAGTGCGGATTACCAACATAATCGGAAGAAACAAGTTCCTCTTCCGTATACTCAAGCACACTTTTCATTGCACCATTCGCAGCCTTTTCAAACGCGGCATTAACCTCTTCCACTGTGACATCACGACTTAACACAGCCGAAAGATCAGTTACTGATCCATCAGGAACGGGCACGCGCATTGCCATGCCATCCAGTTTACCTTTGAGTTCCGGCATTACCTTTGTGGTCGCCGTCGCCGCACCGGTCGAGGTGGGAATAATGGATACCGCCGCTGCTCGCATGCGACGATAATCTTTTCCGCCCGGGCCATCAAGTATATTCTGAGTGGCCGTATAGGCGTGAGTTGTTGTTATAATACCGGATTCAAGTCCAAATTCTTCATTTAAAACCTTGACCATCGGGGCAAGACAGTTGGTTGTGCAGGACGCATTGCTGATAATATCATGTTTGCTCGCGTCATACTCATCGTCATTGACCCCAATAACTATCGTGGCGTCAGAATTTTTACCGGGAGCGGAAATGATTACTTTGTCTGCTCCGGCCTGAAGGTGTCGGGCGGCAGCTTCGCGCTCGCGAAAAACACCAGTGGATTCAACGACTACATCCACATCCAGTTCATCCCAGGGAAGATCCGCGGGATCTTTTTCCGAAAGAACCTTGATTTTCTGGGAACCGACAGTTAATTGATTTCCAGCCAGCGAAACATCCTGCTGGTAAGTTCCGTGAACCGAATCGTATTTAAAAAGATGCGCCATTCTATCCGGGGGAGCGATATCGTTTACCGCCACCACATCTAATCCCTGATCTAATCCGGCCCTGAGAACCAGCCGGCCAATCCTACCAAAACCGTTTATTGCTACTTTTGTTGCCATACTTCTCCTACCTCCTATATGATTTAAAAATTACCAAATCTAAATTAAGTTGATCTTTGCAAATAAATTGTCAGTTATCAAAAGCCGCTTTGACTTCTCTTTTCAGCGTACTGCCTGGTCGAAACCGGGGGACAGTATGGGCGGGAATAGTAATCTCCTGCTCATGGTCGCGGGGATCCACACCCTTGCGGGCTTTTCTTTCGCTAATATCAAAAGTACCAAACCCATGCAGCGTGACCTTACGTTCATCCTCGGTCAGCGACTCAGTAATAATCGAAAGAAACTCATCGATTATCGCTCTCGTCCGGCGCTGGGAAAGATCCATCCGCTCTGCCAGCTCCTCGGTTAATTCGGACTTGTTTAAGGAATCTTTCAAAATTTCGCCCCTTTCAAATATTGATTGTTTAACCAGAACAATAGTTTACATAATAAATCTAAAAAATTATAGGTTAAAAAAAGAGAAGAGGAAAGATTTTATGCCGGTAGGA
>CAYTSZ010000108.1:0-7341 GCA_964440635.1 uncultured bacterium | reverse complement strand
GCCCTATAATAACCCGGGCAAATTTTTCGGAATTCTGTTTAGCATAAGATTTGGGAGATATCTCTCCAAAGATAAGAACAAAGAAAGTGGTCAATCCAACCGCGGTTCCACTACCCAGGGCGAGGGAACGTTCCAGGCCAACATAACGCTCAAAAAGACGGGTGGCTACAACCGTACTGAGTGAGGCGGCTGCTATATTAACCAGATTGTTTCCGATTAAAATTGTAATCAAAATATCCTGTGAATTATTCAGCCAGTATTCAAGATGTTTTTTAAAAGCGGGATCTTTTCCTCCCAAATCGGTTATCAACCTTTTACTACGCAGTTTACCCAGAGAAGTCAGGGCTGTTTCCGACCCCGAAAAAAAGGCCGAAAGTAACAAAAGAACCAGCAGACTAAACATCTGAAACCACATTTCAGGACTTAATCCCATCACGGCCACATACTCTCCTTTAGTTCATAAAATAATTCTCAATACTAAAAATAACAGCAGATATAAAATGCGGTTACGAATAAAATTAAAATTTATTACTAAGCAAAATTTTCTATTAGTTCTGGAATTGATTCCTTTTTATATTTTTCCATCAATTTCTTCTGTTTTTCCAGATGAAGCTGCTGATTATCTTCCCGGGTATGATCATAACCGGAAATATGCAAAAAAGCATGGATTATATTCTCGGCCACTTCCTCTGAAAAACTGTTGCTGAAACGTTTTGCCTGGCGTTGATGCTGGGAGGGATTAAGAATTATTTCTGCCAGATCCTCCCCGTAGTCAAAGGCCAGAACATCGGTTATACCACTGCGATTATAATATTTTTCATTTAAACGGGTTATTTCTTCGTCATCAACAAAAACTACAGAAATTTCATCCGGAAGGTCCATCTCATTTTCTCCGGCAAGCTGCTGGCAAAATTTTTTAACTTCTTGTTCTTTCACTGAATAATCACTGTGGTTATTAACAGTTAATTCCATCTGGTTGGAATAGCCCCCTGAAAAATCCTACTCTTTTTCATCCTGATCCGCAGTTTGTTTTTCTTCCTCACCTGGTGCTTCATCTTCTCCGTCGGGATAAGCGATACGCTTATGGTGCACACTCGCAAGTACCTTGGTAAAGGTTTCCACAAGAGTATCCAGATCTTTGAGCGTCAGTTCACACTGGTTCAACTGGCCCTGCTTGAATTTGTCATAAACAATAGACTGGACAACCTCCTGTATTTTTTTATGAGTGGGATTTTCTATTGTCCTGGCGGCAGCTTCCACCGAATCACCGATCATTAAAATAGCAGCCTCTTTAAACTGAGGTATGGGGCCCGGATAACGAAACTCCTCTTCGTTTACCTCTTCCTCGCTTTGCTCAAGTGCCCGGTGATAAAAATATTGTATCTTGGTGGTCCCGTGGTGCTGTTTTATCATAGCAATAATCTCGTCGGGGAGGCCATTTTCTTCAGCCAGTTCGGAACCTTTTTTTACATGAGACTTTAATATGGACGCAGATAGAGTTGGTTTTAAATCATCGTGTGGATTACCTTTACCCTGATTTTCAACAAAATACTCCGGCATTTCAGCTTTACCAATATCATGAAAATATGTCCCGGCGCGAATCAAAAGAGTATTGGCTCCGATGGCCTGGGCGGCCTGTTCACAAAGGTTACTGAGCATAATACTGTGTTGATAGGAACCGGGTGCTTTTACAAATAATTTTTGCAGAAGAGGATGGTTCAGATCGGCAAGTTCCTGCAATTTAAAGTTGGTTGTTATATCAAACCCACTTTCAAGGAAGGGTAGTACTCCAATAACAACAAAAGGAACAAGAATACCTCCATTAAAAGCTGCCCAGGCGAGTTTTATTCCAAGATCAACTTCCAGCACCGAGCCAGTGCGAAGAATATAAAACAGAAAAACAGCATACACCTGAACCGCGGCCACAATAGCTCCACAGCGCATCAGCTCACTGCGCCGGTCAATATCTTTTACGAAAAAAAGTCCGGCCAGCCCGCCAAAGAAATATAAAGCAAAAAGTTCAAACCCAAATTCAAAAAAACTTATAGCCAGCAGAGAAAGGAAAAGTGAAACCATAAGTGCCACCTGGGGGGATACCAGAATCGCCAGCAAAATAACTGCCGCCGCATAAGGAAATCCGTATTCAACCCCGGGCGGCAGGTGCGGCTGTATAAACTGAATAAACCTGCTGGCCGCGATCACGGCCAGAACAACAACAACGATAACTCCCAGAAGATTTGATTTTTCAAAAAAATCCAGGCGAAATTCCTTAAAATACACGAACAGAAATAACATTCCCAGCAAAACCAGCCCCAGCCGGGACACACCACCTGAAATCTGAAATTTCAGTTCTGACTGATTCATCCGGCGAAGAATATGATACGATTCTTCAGAAACTATTTCCCCCGCGGAGAGAATGATTTGTCCCTCATCTATTTCTTTATAAAAAGGCCCAATTTCTTCTTTTACTTCCCTTATCTGGGTTTTAAACCTATCCTCTTCAAAAACTATTGTAGGAGCCAGATTGCGAAGCAATAATTTTTTTATTAGCGGCCTGTAGGAGTAATCAGGGTATAGATCTCGCAGCATATTGGAAACCCACTCGGGAAGCCGAGAAATTGCAACAACATCTCGCTTGAACTTCTGCAAATCTATCTCTTTTTTTTCAATATCGGCATCCGACTCGCCGGCTTCCATCTGCAGCAACAATCCGGTTTGCTGGTCAGAAAAAAGATCAAACGGTTTCTTATCTTTTATCAATCCCTGACTGAGGACAAAACGGGCAATCTGAACAGTGACCTGTTCCACCTGTTCCCACTGCTTTTGTGTCTCCGGAATCTCCTTGATACCAATATCAGTGGCTTCCTCCCGCAGTGTTTCCATATCATTTTTCATTGATTCGATAATTTCTTGCGAACGCTGCTGATTTTTTATGAACCGGGGCTGTATCTTACGGATCTCCTCCTGGCGGCGACGGCGGGTCTTGACCACATCAACAACCCGGTAATCGCTGTCAGCCCGAAAAGTGCGTGGACTGGCCTTCCCTATTTCAACATCTCCAAGATCATAATAACGGGTTGTGGGAGAGGAAAGTATTACCACAGAAAGCAAAAGGATAGCGATAATAACCCAGTTCAAACGCTTGCGCCGGGCATTTTTAATGATTTCTTTTTTAGATGCCAATTAAAAAACTCCCACTGTTAGTTTACGAATTTTTATCGTAAGCATTGATGATCTTTTTAACTATTTCATGTCGAACAACATCTTTTTCAGTGAATTTTACAAAACTGATATTGGCAACATCACGTAAAATCCTCCGGGCGTGGACAAGACCGCTTTCGGTTTTTTCCGGCAAATCCACCTGGGTAACGTCACCGTTTACAACGGTATGAGAATTAGGGCCCAGCCGTGTTAAAAACATTTTCATCTGGGGAATTGTGGTATTTTGAGCTTCATCCAGGATAACAAACGAATCAGAAAGAGTCCGACCCCGCATAAAAGCAAGAGGGACCACCTCCAGAACGCCTTCATCAATTAGTTCATCACAGGCTTTTATATCCATCATATCATAAATAGCATCGTAGAGAGGTCTGAGGTAGGGATTAACTTTTTCCTGCAGATCCCCGGGCAAAAAACCCAGGTTTTCACCGGCTTCAACAGCCGGGCGAACCAGAATAATCCGGGAAACTCTCTCCGACTGAAAAAATGATAGTGCCATAGCCATCGAAAGATATGTTTTACCGGTTCCGGCCGGACCGATACCAAAAACAACCGGATTTCCCCTGATTTCCTGAACAAAATCTTCCTGAACAACGGTGCGGGGTTGAATCGGTGTCCCCCGTCTTGAAATCAATATGGTATCAGAAACCATATCCTGTGATTTCTGTGTATCACGCTGCCAGGCGGTAATAAAATCCCGCACGGAGACCACCCCACCCTGACTGCGCAGGGCCGTTAAATAATCATTTAACAAAGATTTTGCCGGTTTCACATCTTCGGGTTCCCCCTGGATAAGCAGACTATTTCCACGGGGGATAACAGCAACTGAAAAATTTTCCTCAAGTTCCTGAAGATTCTTATCCAGCGGGCCACACACTTTGAGCATTTCGTTTTCATCCTGCAACTGAAGTTCCTCATTCATCCCGATCAAAAACCTCGATATGAAGTTCCTCAAGTTGTTTGGAATCTATTTCAGCCGGTGCGTCAGTCAGAAGATCGGTTGCTTTTTGAGTTTTTGGGAAAGCAATCACATCTCTGATGGATTCCTCGCCGGTCAGCAGCATAAGCAAACGGTCAAATCCAAAAGCAATTCCGCCGTGGGGCGGCGCTCCATACTGCAGGGCATCCAGCAAAAACCCAAATTTTTCCTCGGCCTCCTGTTTGGAAATACAGAGCGTTTCAAACATTAGCTTTTGCAGGGCAGGTTCGTGATTACGAATACTTCCCCCACCGATCTCGACTCCATTCCAGACGAGATCATAGGCCCGGGAACGAGCTTTGTGCGGTTCGTCAGGCAGGTAATTCAAACTTTCCATAGTAGGGGCGGTAAACGGATGATGAACCGCCACCGGTCTGTTTTGTTCCTCGTCATACTCCGTAAGAGGAAACTCGGTTATCCAGACGAACTTGTTTTCATCAGAAATAAGTTCCTCATCTTTAGCGATTTTAAGCCGGAGCTCGGATAAAATACTGTTGGCGATATTTTTTTTGTCGGCCATGAAAAGGATACAGTCCCCTTCTCTAAGCCCACAGGTATCGGTCAGTTTTGATTTTTCCTCGTCGGATAGAAACTTGGCAATTGGAGACTGCCATTCATTTCCGGGAAGAATTTTTATCCAGGCCAGCCCTTTTGCGCCGAGATCCCGGGCAAACTCGGTGTAAGCGTCAAGTTTTGACCGCGACCAGCCGGCTCCACCAGGTGCCACCACTGTTTTCACAATACCTCCGGAAGCAAGAACTGATTTAAAAACCCCAAGATCAGTATCCGCAAAAATATGGGAGACATCCTGGAGTTCAAGATCAAATCTCAAATCCGGACTATCGGTTCCAAACCTGTCCATTGCCTCCCGGTATGTCATTCTTTTAAACGGCGGAAGCGGAATATCAACACCGGCCGCTTCGGCGGCGGTCTTTATAATACCTTCGGAAACAGTAAACAGATCCTCTTCGTCAACAAAACTGGCTTCCAGATCTATCTGGGTGAACTCGGGCTGACGCTGGGCTCTCAGATCTTCATCTCGAAAACATTTGACTATCTGGAAATAACGATCAAAACCGGAACACATCAAAAGCTGTTTATACAACTGGGGGGACTGCGGCAGGGCATAAAATTCACCGGGATGAACACGACTGGGCACCACATAATCACGAGCGCCCTCCGGTGTAGACCTGGTTAATACGGGTGTTTCAACCTCTAAAAATCCTTTTTCGTCCAGATAAAAACGAACCGCCTGGGCCACTTTATGACGGATTTTAAAATTTTCAAGTAATTCGGGTCTTCTGAGATCAAGATAGCGCCGTTTTAAACGCAGTGATTCCCTGGTTTTATCAGCTTCATCGAGCTGGAATGGCGGAGTTTCGGCCCTGGACAACAGGGTTATTTCCTCGATTTCCAGTTCAATATTACCGGTAGGAAGATCGGTATTCACCGTTTCGGCGGATCGATGCCGAAGCTTGCCGCCAACCTTAATTACATATTCATTTCTTAATTTTCCCCCGATTTCATGTGTGGTGGTGCTGATATCGCGGTCAAAAACCAACTGAATCAAACCGCTCCTATCACGCAGGTCAATAAAAATCACGCCTCCGTGATCACGCCGGTTATCCACCCAACCACATAACTTTACTTGCTCGCCCACCTGTTTCTCAGTTAAATTAGCACAATAATGACTGCGGTATGCAGTCGGAAAATTCCTGTTATTTTCAGACATTTTTTATGTGTTGCTCCTTTCCTGATCATAAGTATCTGCAAGCATCTCCACCAGCCGGTCCGACGGAGGAAAATCAATTGTTTTTTGCTCGCCGGATAACATATCTTTTACAGCTATATTGCCCGCCTGTTTTTCACGATCCCCATAAATCAGAACAAGCCGGGCATTATAACGGTTCGCCCGGCGAAGCTGGGATTTAATACTTTTAGCGGGACGACCGAGTTCAACTTTTATTTTCCTGTTTCTCACAGGATGGTCTGTAGCCCTGTAATCCCTTAAAAGGGCCAGCAGATCCTGCATACAGTCCTCGTTCAGAGAGGCAAAATATATATCGGTATCGATCTCCACATTTTCCTCGCGATATGTGCCGCGTAAAATCATCATTCGTTCAATTCCGGCCGAAAAACCAATCGCCGGGGCCGGATTTCCACCGAGCTGTTCAACCAACCCGTCGTAGCGTCCTCCGGCCAGCACAGCATCCTGGCTGCCCAGGTCTCCTGAGACAAATTCGAAGGTTGTTTTAGTGTAATAATCCAGTCCACGAACCAGCAGCGGATCTTCCACAAAATCTATATCCATCTGCTCCAGATAGATCTTCAGACTGTCATAATGGGACGAACAGCCTTCACAGAGATTTTCCACAAGCAGAGGCACCCTACCGCCCATCAATTCCCGGCAGGATTCATTCTTACAATCCAAAACCCGCAAAGGGTTGGTATCGAGTCTTCTCTGACAATCTTCACAGAGCTCAGATTCTATAGGCTGCAGTGCCGCCTTGAGTTTCTCCAGATACGGCGGGCGGCATTTCTCACAGCCTATGGAATTTAAAAGCAGTTTTGTGTTTTTAATCCCACAGTTGTCCAAAAAATCCTGGCCAAGGGCCACTACTTCCGCATCACACAGGGGATCATCCCGGCCAAAAACCTCCAGCCCGGACTGGTGAAACTGTCGCAGGCGACCGCTCTGGGGTTTTTCGTGTCGGAACATGGCGCCAGAGTAAAAAAGTTTGAGCTGGTTGCGGTTGGCCAGCAGGTTATTCTCAATCAAAGAACGCACCACTCCGGCCGTATTTTCAGGCCGAAGAGCTATCAGGCGGTCCTCGCTTCCCTGATCGACCGTATACATCTCCTTGGAAACCACATCAGAACCGCTGCCCAGGGAGCGATCAAAAAGAACGGCGTCTTCGAGGACCGGGGTGCGGATTTCACGAAAACCGGCCGCAGAAAATACCTTCCGGGCATTTGATTCAATCAAATACAAATCCTCAGCGGCGGCGCCTATATAATCGCGCATACCTGATAATGCATGAAACCTCAAGAAACAACACTCCCCGGCATAAAAACTGTTTTCTTACTCTGAAATTTTACAATCAAATTAAACTGTTAATCCAGCCTTCAGGCTTATAGAACTC